>DATMYS010000348.1:0-6668 GCA_035560835.1 Methanosarcina sp. | reverse complement strand
GAGACAGTTTAAGAACAAAATAAGTTTTAAGAGAGCTCAATGCAAGTTTCTAATACATCTGACGCATTAATATATTTATGAACCCCTTACAAATGACTGCTGCAATTTTCTGCCTGACCCTAATACTTATTGCATCCGGATGTACTGATCAAAAAGAAACTCCTCTTGAAACAGCTTCGGAACAAACGAGTCCTACAACTACTCAAAATACCGTCACTCAATCAGGTCAGAACCTTACCGTTCATTTCCTGGATGTTGATCAGGGAGATTCAATCCTCCTGGAGATTGATGGAAAATCCATGTTAGTTGACGCAGGAGAAAGTGATCAGGGAAAAGTTGTCACAGCTTACTTGCAGGACCAGGGAATTTCAACACTGGATTACGTAGTTGCAACCCATCCACATTCTGATCATATCGGCGGGATGAACGAGATTCTTAACAACTTCCAGGTAGAGCATTTTGTTGACAGTGGATACCCTCATACCTCTAAGACTTACGAGAATATGCTGAAGACTATTGATCAGAAAAACATTCCCTTTCAAGTAGCTCAAGATGGTCAAAAAATCGATTTTGATCCTGCTGTTGATATTGAGGTATTAAATCCTGCAAAGACATATTCTGAAGATTTGAACGAAAATTCAGTAGTCCTCAAGGTAACTTACGGAACCACTTCATTCTTGCTCATGGGTGATGCAGGCCTTGAAACAGAAGAACGCATCATGAAAGCTGGATATAATGTAGATTCTGACATATTAAAAGTCGGACATCACGCCAGCAGATCTGGTAGTGGAACATCGTTCATTTCAGCTGTAAGTCCTGAAGTAAGTGTTATCGAAGTTGGAGCAGGAAACGACTATGGACACCCCCATGCTGAGATTCTTGAAAGATTACAGAAAGCTTCAAAAGTCTACAGAACAGACTTGGATGGAACAATTACTGTTACAACCGATGGGTCTACTTATACCGTAACAACTGAAAAAACCGGTACTATCTCCAGTAGAAATGGAGCTTACACTTCTACAGATTCAACAACTGCAGAGTCAGAAACTCCAGATTCTGCAAAATCGACTGTTTATGTGAGCGACCTGAATCTTCAAGATGAATGGGTTCAGATATCAAACACAAGGTCTTCTCCAGTTTCCTTGAACGGCTGGAAAATTGAAGATGAAGGCAATAAACATACCTATACGTTTCAGTCTTACACCCTGAATGCAGGAACCACCATAACTGTATTTACTGGAAAGGGCACAAACTCAGCTACTGAGCTTTATTGGCAATTAGACGACCCTATATGGAACAACGATGGTGACACAGCATATCTCTACGATGATAGTGGAAAGCTGGTCTCAAAACTGGAGAGTTGAAGATGGAAAATTTCAAAGTTACTCTTGACCGCATAGAAGAAGGTAATGCAGTGCTGCTTATAAGGGACGACGAGTCAATAAAAATTGACATCCCTCTCTTTTTGTTGCCTGCGTGCAGCAAGGAAGGTGATGTTCTGGGTATTACCATCACCAAAGATGTGCAAGAGACAGAGAATGCGAAGGAAAGAGTATCAAGCCTGCTTGAAAAGCTTAAGAATAAGAGTCAGGGATGATTTAAGGTAGGAAAAGAATAAACAGGACTTTTTCTGCTTTTTACTTTAAGTAGCAATTCCATTTATTTTCCCCATCTTTTTTTTCAATAAGCTCATACCAAACCAATCTTGTTCTCATTTCAGTAAGAATTTCAAGGCAATTTTCATAATTTGAAACCCAACTGGTATTAAAATTTGAAATTCAGAGGTTCAATTTTGAGTTTTGGAATAGGCTCTATAATAACCATTTGAGATCAAATACTTTCAGCTAGCTCGGATATGCCTTTTAAATATTGCATGAGTGATGATTTCTGAGGATGGTCAAGTGGATACATCAGAGAAATACATCAAAATGTGCGAATCAGCAAAGGAAATTCAAAGAAAATGGATTTTCCAACCAGGAGATTTTGTTTATAATCCTGCTTCTGAGGAAGTTGAGGCTTTACTCTATCCCGGAAATAATTCAATTAATTATTTCTGGCTACCGAGGCAGGACCAACTGCAAAAAATATGCATTGAATTCTTTATGCAGAATCTGAAGATATCGGAATTCGAAGCATTCTTAAAGTTTTTAGAATGGTATTCTGGACGCCTTAAATATACTTTCGAACATGGACTCAAGTATGGAAACGTTTTCATCGACTCGGGCGAAGAACTTCTCTTAAACCGTGTAATGATAATGATGCATCGTAAAAAATGGGATGGGAAGACGTGGGTTAAGGCAATTTAAGGGTATATTAGTAAGAGTGCAAAATAATGTAATTTTAACAGCTATCATTTAGCTTTAAAAGTTTCTCATGGCAGTATTATACATAAAACTTACAGAAAATGTAACGGCAAAACTTTCATGCTCAATGAATTCAGTTATTCTGGAATTCACAAATCAGATACAGAAAGATGAACACGGTAAAATTATATGGGAGCAGAAATCCTTCTTAATCAAAGGATTTTGCACTTTTTGGCAACAGAGTGAATGATCCTTAACTATAAGATTCGAACTCAGAACCCTCGCCGCGTTAAGGCTTTATAGAGACATAAAGGAAAATATTCTGTATATTACCATTGTCAGAAATATAAAAGAAACAGAGCCAGACTCACAAAAACAAAGATTAGAACTCCTTATCTCCATCGATAATCTCACGAATAACCCTGCAAGGGTTCCCAAAGGCAACAACGCCAGAAGGAATATCTTTTGTCACAACACTTCCAGCGCCGATGACAGTATTATCTCCAATAGTTATCCCAGGCAGTACAACAACATTACCACCTATCCATACATTGTTGCCGACTTTAATTGGATAAGCATACTCCAGTCCTGCGTTACGACGTTCTGCATCAAGAGGATGTCCATCTGTATAGAAGCCACAGTGTGGAGCAATCATCACATTATCACCAAAAACAACTTTTGCTCCGTCAAGGATGATACAGTTGTGATTTGCAAAGAAATTGCTGCCTATTTCGATGTTGTAACCGTAGTCGCATATAAATGGCGGCTCAATAAGAAAAGAACCTGTGATTTTACCAAAAAGTTTCTGAATTAAAGCTGTCCTTTCCCCAATTTTTGCGGGATGAAGCTGATTATATTCGTAGCAAAGTGATTTACAATAATCTCGTTCATCATTCAGTTCTTTATCATAAATTGCATTAAATAATAAACCCCGGGATGCTTTTTCTTTTTCAGTCATTTCGGTCATTGCTGTTTTCCTCCCTAGTAAGATAGTAAACTTGTTTATTTAATTGCTCTTGAAGAAGAGATTAACTGTGAACTTAAAGTTGTGCAATCTGAAGACAAATCTGACTTTGAAGCAAGAATAGAAGCATTCAAAAAGAAGGTTAATACGTTCTTAGAATCAGAAAATAAGGATATAAAAGAGAGTGGGCCCGCTGAGATTCGAACTCAGGACCTCCGCCGTGTGAAGGCGACGTCATAACCGTCTAGACCACGAGCCCATTGCTTTTGAAACTTAAAAGGGATAAGCACCATAAAATAGAACTTCTTATGTATAAGCTTATCGCTTGTTAACGATGGTAGTGGCTGCCCCGACGCGTTATGAAATTGTTATTATATTTACTCGGTCTGCGTTTCAGATTTTTTCGATCTTTTTATCAAGCTCCTTTCAGTCCTATTTCACTCTGCTGAGATTTTCATATAGAGAACGAAATCCTCAGTCGCTTTGCAGGAGACTTTTCCACATAGCCAATAAACTAGATAAGTGATAAATGTGAATAACTGTAAAAACTAATTTCATTGCAGGGTTGAAATGATAGAAATCCTCAAAATTCTCTTCAGCATGCCCTTTTTATTATACTCTTGTTATTCGGACCTTAATTCCCGCAGAGTCTCAAATAAAGTCTGGAAATACATGCTTGTATCGGGTTCAGGGTTCGTTTTTTATGAAATATTCACAGATGGGCTTTCCTACCTCATGCCTCTCCTTTCTTCAGGAATTCTTGTTTTTACCGTCGTCTATATCCTTTTCCAGTTTGGGGCTTTCGGAGGAGGGGATGCAAAGGGATTGATCGTGCTTTCCATCCTTTTTCCTTCTTATCCGGTGTTTAGCTTTTCAGGAAATCTATATCCCCTGCTCGGAGTTCCACAGATTGGGTTTTTTACTTTTACGGTACTGGGAAATGCTCTTCTGTTGACAACGCTTGTTCCTCTCGGGATGTTCGGCTACAATCTCCTGCATTTCTCGCCTGTGATGATTAAAAACCCGCTTTATATGTTTATAGGCTACAGAACTGAGATTTCTTCTCTGAAATATAAGAAACACCTTGGCCTGCTTGAAAAATTTGAGCTTGACGAAAGCGGAAGTCTCAAAAGAAAGCTTGCCCATACAGGCCTCAACTTCGATGCGGATCAAAAACCGGAACTTGAAGAGTATCTGAAAAAAGGTATGATTGAGAAAGATATCTGGGTTACTCCAGGCCTGCCGTTCATGCTTTCAATTACAGGGGGTTTTATTACTGCAATCATTTTTGGAGATTTGATTTTTTATACAGTCATGCACCTTATAGTAAGTTAAATCTCATGCCAGGTTAAATCAGGAGCTGGATTTCAGTGCTTTCACCTGTTCCAGCCTGCACATTGAAAATCACAGGCTCTGCGAATGATTTCGCCGGATTAAGTCTCTCTGATAGCCAAAACTACGTTTTCGGTTCAAAGAGTTACCTTTTTTGTACGACAAGCAGCCCGTACAGAATTGTTTCCGGAACCGGCGGATTCTCAGGCGTGCCTTTTGCAATCTTTTCTTCAGGATAGCCGAGGTTTTCGCAGGTATAAAGTTCAGCTTCAATACCCAGTTCTTTAAGGATTTCTGCGATCTCAAGCGAGCCGAAATTTTCTTCCGGCAGGAGGAAGATATTTCTTCCGTTCTTTAACTCCCTGATCAACTCGGCTTTTGCAGGTTCCGAGTCTCTGCCGTGAGCTGTGATTGCGCAGAGATTGGTAAGGTTCACTTTTGTACGCGCACAGGCTACCTGCATTGAGGAAATCCCCGGAATGACTGTATCTTTTTCCCCTGCGAATTTCCCGAGTCCCGAAAACATGGGATCGCCTGTGGATAGGACGACTGCATCTGCTGGCAGGAGGTGAAGTGACTTATAGTCCTTAATCGGTTTTGCTTCACATGTAATATGTTCCTGGGCAATTTCAAGGGCTCTCTTTGCTCCATAGACCACAGAAGCTTTCTTTATAGACTTTATTCCTTCTTCCGTGAGCATTCCGGGCCCGACTCCTACTCCTACAACAATCATTATTTTTATTCCCCTTTACCTGCCTTAATTAACTCTCATTCTTACTGTCCATCAGTACCGGACCATCCCTATCGATTACCACGATTCTCGCGCCTTTTCCTTTCTCAATTGCCATCTCAAAGGCTTTTTTCAGGCGCACATGCTCAGGCGCTTTTTTAAGCATCTCAACAACGGTTGCGTACCCGCTGCCTTCAAGCATATCAGGGTTTCCCCATTTAAGGATAAGGCCGGGAAGCCCGCAGATAATTACATCACCAGAGGCGTAATCAAGCCCTTCCGAGATCCTGCTCCCGACCATAACTATTGTATAATCAGGAAAAAGCATGTGAGAGTAGCGCATTCCGATCCTGCCTGTAGTCAGGACCACTCTATCCGTGCAGCTGATCAGGTCTCCCTTCGTCTCTCCCAGGTGGTCGTTCCAGGGTTCAACAAAACCCGTGCTCCCAAGTACGGAAATTCCGCCTTCAACTCCTATCCTGCTGTTCAGGGTCTCTTTTCCAATCCTCTCCCCGTCCGGAATTGAGATTGTAACCTCAGCTCCTCTCAGGCCCAGCTCTTCTACGGCTTCCTGGACTGCGGCTTTTATCTGTTCCATCGGTTTCGGGTTAATAGCTGGCTGGCCTTTCTGAACCTGTAGCCCGTCCCTTCTGACGATTCCTATGCCTTCTCCTCCTAGAATTCGGATTCCCTCAGCTTCCCTGGCTTCTCCCACAAATTCAAGCCCCCGGGTAATATCGGATTCGTGGTCGTTCTGAATCTTTTTCACAACTGCACGCCCCTGCGAGGATTTGCTGACTGCAAGCTGGGCTCTCAGTCCCACAGGAGTTGGGACGGATACGTTTTCAACCGTTTTCTTAAGGGAAAGAACTGCGGCTTTTGCAGCAGCACTTGCTGTGGTTCCTGTAGTGTATCCTCGTTTTAGGACAGACCCGTCGCTCAGAACCACAATCATCCCGGATGCTACTTTTGTTTCAAGTTCTTCCCTGGCAAGCCCGGTGCGGACAATCCATTCTTCAGGGATCTTGAAATTGTTAACAGGATCTATCATGGAAGAATACTCGGAGGTTTTTTATTATAAATGTATTGACGTGAAAATCGAAAAAGCGCCCAACTGATTCTCGGGATAAGCCCTGCCATATTTTCTGGTTTTACTGCATGTGATAAAAGTTACTGACATCAAAAGAACATATGTAATTAACATTTGAGATCGAAGCAATGGAATTCATTGTTGAAGCAATTAAATTTCATAGGAAACAAAGTAAATTAAAAAACTACAGAATTATTGAAAAAAAATAGAAAATAAGGATATGAAAAAAATAGAAAATAAGGATATGAA
>DATMYS010000347.1:0-9129 GCA_035560835.1 Methanosarcina sp. | reverse complement strand
GGCCAAGGATTACATTGTTTTGAATGACGAAGAGATATCTTTTATTTTCGAGCTTGGCAAAGAGGATTTCAACTTTTGCAGGTTTAGTATCTGACACAAAAAGCAAAAGCTTTAATAGTTTAAGATTCTTCTTTAGTATGTGTATATATGAACAGATGTTCATATATAATATTATTTAAAAATCGTTCCAATTCGAGGGCTAGCTGTGGTTGAACTGGACAGGTGTGAAATCAACTGTATACATAACGAGGCGGTACAAGCAGTACGACAGGCTTTATTTGGCGAAGACGTAGCTGCTTCACTGGCTGAACTGTTCAAAGCTCTGGGGGATCCGACAAGAGTGAAAATCTTGTTTTCCTTAATGACCAGAGAGCTTTGCGTTTGTGACCTTACCGCTGTAATAGGAATTTCTGAATCTGCGGTATCTCATCAGCTTAAAATTCTCAGGACTTTACGCCTTGTCAAATTTAGAAGGGAAGGGAAGATACTGTATTATTCCCTGGCTGACGATCATATCGAGAAATTATTCGCTCAAGGGCTAGAGCATGTTACTGAATAAAAATAGCAACGAATGAGGAAGGAGTTATGACCGAAACGGCAGAAAAAATGGAGTCAACAATATCATCCAGACTGCTCGTGACCGGTATAGACTGTCCGGATTGTGCAGCAAAGGTAGAAAAAGCCGTTAGACGTATGCTGGGAGTTGTTAACGCAACATTTGTTTTCCCAGCAGGAAGCCTCGACGTAGAGTATGATCCACAACAAACCTGTGTTACTCAGGTAGTAGACAAGATTAAAAAGTTAGGTTATGAGGCACGGGAAGACGACCAAAAAATATCCGAAATTTCTCAGACCACTGATTTTTGTATCGCGGGAATGGACTGCCCGGATTGTGCGGCTAAATTGGAAAAACGCATATCTAAGGTTCCTGGAGTAGAAACTGCACAAGTAAACTTCGGCGCTTCTAAAATGACGGTAATTCATAGTGCGCCAGTGGCAGAAATCCTTTCAACGATTGAAAAAATGGGTTATTCGGGGAAAGTGGACGAGGGTCTTCGGATAAAGAATAAACCGGCCAGTTTCTGGAAATCAAATCAGTACGTCAAGCCCACAGTCGTTTCTTTAATTATGCTGGTCTCCGGGCTTATTGCCGGAAAGCTGGAAGCCCCGGATTTAATAGTCAATGGACTGTTCCTGACGGGGATTTTTCTGGGCGGCTTTCTGCCAGCTAAGAACGGCATTTCCGTACTGATTAGTGCCCGGGAATTTGACATGAATTTCCTGATGACCATAGCAGTAATCGGCGCATCGGCCCTCGGTGCGTTCGAAGAGGCCGCAACAGTTGTATTTCTTTTCTCTTTCGGAAACACTCTACAGGGCTATACCCTCGATAAAACAAGGAATTCTATTCGGGCTTTAATGGAACTAACACCAGATGATGCTCTGGTCAGGCGAGGAACGACTGAAATAACGCTACCGGTAAAAGAAATCGTGATTGGAGATACAATTATCGTTCGTCCAGGTGAAAGAATTGCCATGGATGGGAAAGTCTCTATTGGGTACTCTACAGTGAATCAGGCCCCAATCACTGGAGAATCCATTCCGGTGGAGAAACGTCCTGGGGACGAAATATATGCGGGAACGGTCAACGAACGCGGTTCGCTTGAGGTCAAAGTTACCAAACTGGCCAGGGATAATACAATATCAAGAATTATTCACATGGTTGAGGAAGCTCAGGGACAGCGAGCTTTATCCCAACAATTTGTAGAGAAGTTCGCGAAATATTATACTCCTGCTGTTATATTCTTGGCTGCCCTGGTTGCTGTGGTACCTCCACTGGCTTTGGGCCAGTCGTTCGAGAAGTGGTTTTACGAGGCCATGGCCATGCTATTGGTAGCGTGCCCTTGCGCACTCATAATCTCCACACCTGTATCCATCGTATCTGCAATTGGGAATGCTGCTAAAAACGGCATACTCATTAAAGGAGGTATGTACCTGGAAGAAGTCGGGGCTTTGTCAGTAGTTGTCTTTGACAAAACCGGCACCCTTACTGAAGGAAAGCCAAAGGTAACCGATATCATTCCTACTGATGGCATTCCCGATAAGGAGTTCTTATCAATAGCATCGGCAATTGAAAGTAGGTCAGAACATCCTCTAGCCGAGGCAATTGTCAAATCCGCTAAAGAACATGGAGCCGAAATTTCCAGTATATCAGCATTTGAGGCTATTCCCGGCAAAGGAGCCAGAGCAACGATTCAAGGCAAGACTTATCAAATCGGGAATTTCCGACTCTTTGCTGAACAGGCAATAGATCTTAAACACATAGAAAACGAAGTTTCCCGTCTGCAAAATGAAGGAAAAACCGTAATGATGCTAGGAGATGATGAACGCGTTTTGGGTCTCATCGCCGTGGCGGATGTATTGCGGGAAAATTCCGGACAGGCTATTAATAAGCTGAAAAAAGCCGGTATTAAAAAAGTCATTATGCTCACAGGAGATAATGAAAGCACTGCCCATGCTATTGCCACAAAAGCAGGAGTCGATGATTTTAGAGCAGACCTATTACCGGAAGACAAGGTAGATGCGATTAAGAAACTTCTTGTTAAGCATGGCAAGGTAGCTATGGTTGGAGACGGTGTCAACGATGCCCCGGCAATGGCAGTATCCACAGTCGGGATCGCTATGGGAGCTGCAGGCACTGATACAGCGCTAGAAACTGCAGATATCGCCCTGATGGCTGATGACCTGACAAAACTTGCTGACGCGATAAAATTGAGCCGGAAAACACTGAGCATTATCAAACAAAACATTGCATTTGCCTTGATAGTCAAAGGATTAATTCTTCTGATGGTCATTCCAGGATGGTTGACTCTGTGGTTAGCTGTGGCAGGTGATATGGGAAGCTCGCTTGTGGTTATCCTGAATGGGATGAGATTATTGAGAGTGAAACATGAGGATTAAACGAATCCATGAATGAGGAGGGAGAATGATGGAGAATTTAAAGGTTTTAGGTGTAGACTGCAAAAACTGTGCGGCAAATGTGCGTAAGGCCCTTGAGGGCGTAGGCGGTATCGAAAATCTTGACATACAACTTTCAGAAAAGATCGCTGTGGTAACTTTTGACCCCTCTAAGGTTAGCAAGCAGGAAATTACTGACAAAGTGGAAGAACTTCGGTTATGATGTAGAATAATATGTATTTACCACTCAATGAGTTTGTCCGAAAAGCTATTTGTTCGTTAAATGCAAAAGTCTACAAATTATTCATGCCCGTAAAAATGCGGGCATGAAAACAGGTAATTTTCGATTTATTCCTTAATTTTACCTTATTCTTGAACCCGGCTTTATCTCTTTGTCTGGCATCAGCGCAGATACGATTTCTCCACCGTCGTCGGCTGCAAGTATCATGCCATTTGATTCGACTCCGCAGAGTTTGGCAGGTTTCAGGTTAGCGAGTACGATTACAGATTTTCCTACAAGCTCTTCAGGAGCGTAATAAGAAGCAAGGCCTGCAACAAGCTGCCTTGGCTTTTCTTCGCCGACGTCAACCTCAACCCTTATGAGCTTTTTTGACTTCTTCACAGGTTCAGCAAGCAAAACTTTTCCTACGCGGATATCGAGTTTTGCAAAGTCTTCGTACTCAATCGTAGGAAGGTTTTCTTTTTCCTCTTCCGCGTGTTTTGCTGCGTCTCCAGTTTTTTCGGCTGATTTTGCTTCTTCTGCAGTTCCCATTCCTTCTGATTTGGCGGGCTCTTTCCCGTTGCCCTTTCCTGCAGCTTTCTTTGCATCTGCAGCTTTTACTCTCTGGTTTGCAATCTCTTCCATTTCCCCTATCCTGTCATCTTCGAGCTTTGTGAAAAGGATTTTGGGCTTTGCAAGTTTTGTGCCTGCTTTTAGAGGCACGAGAGCATCATTATACAGGGTGGTGTGCAGGTCCCCTTCCTGCCCGAGCTCCTTCCAGGCGGTCTTCATGCTTTCCGGGGTCACGGGTTCAAAAATGAGGCATAGGGCTTTTGCCAGGTGGAGGCAGTTATAAAGTACCTGTCCACAGGCTGCCTTATCCTTTTTTATCAGGCTCCAGGGCTCATGGAACTGGAAGTAGGTGTTTCCGAAAGATGCAAGGGACATTGCAGAATCAACAGCCTTTTTGAACTCGTATTCGGCCATTGCGGCTTTTACTTCCTTCAGAGTCTTTTCGATTTCTTCCTTTACCTCAGGTTCAAGCTCTCCTGCGGGGACTTCTCCATAGTTCTTGAAAGCGAAAAGCATTGTCCTGTACAGGAAATTCCCGAGCACGGCAACAAGTTCGGTATTGATTTTTTCCTGAAGCACGCGCCAGGAAAAGTTCAGTTCTTTTGTGTGAGAGGTATAACTTGCCAGATAATATCTCAGCAGGTCAGGATGGAAACCGTGGTCAAGGTAATCTTCTCCTACCCAGACGACATTACCCCGACTCTTGGAAAATTTTTTATCTTCAATTTTGACCATGCCTGAAGCTACGACAGCAGTAGGTACCGAATAATCTGCGCCTTTAAGCATAGCCGGCCAGAAGATACAGTGGTGATAGGTAATGTCCCCTCCTATAAAATGGACAATTTCCCCGTCATTTTTCCAGTACTTTTCCCAGGAGTTCCCGGCTTTTGCAGCCCATTCCTCGGTAAAAGCGATGTACCCGATAGGAGCGTCTACCCAGACATAGACCACAAGGTCATCGTGTCCAGGGAATTTTACTCCCCATTCCAGGTTTCGGGTGATGCACCAGTCCGTAAGCCCCTGCTTTACCCAGCCAAGTGCATAGTTCCTGGCATTGATGGTTCCGCCAAGGTCATTTGAAAGATAGTCCATTAGGTAGTCGCTGAATTCGGAAAGCTTGAAAAAGAAGTGTTCCTGCTGCCTATACTCTGCAGGCCCTCCGCAAATAGTGCAGACAGGGTTCAGAAGTTCTCCGGGCTCAAGGTGTTTTCCACATCCCTGATCACACTCGTCTCCCCTTGCAATTTCGCCGCAGTGAGGGCAGGAACCTTCTACATAGCGGTCAGGAAGAAAACGATTGCATTTAGGGCAATAGGCAATCTCGATAGTTTTCGGGTACACATAGTCTTTTTCAATCAGCCTGTTGACAATATCCAGGGTTCGGTTGTGATTTTCAGGATCGTCTGTAGTCCCAAAAGCATCAAAGTAAACTCCAAGCTGCTTGAAAGTCTCGTCAAAATGTTTATGGTAAACTTCCACAAGTTTTTTGGGGGTAATTCCTAGTTCTTCGGCGTTTACGACAATAGGGGTGCCGTGAGTGTCCGAGCCGCAGACAAAAGTAACGTCCCTCCCTTCCTTTCGCAGGGAACGGGCAAAAATATCAGCGGGCACATAGGTCCGAAGATGCCCGATATGAGCCTTGCCGTTAGCATAGGGCAGGCCACAGGTGACAAGTACGGGTTTACTGGATGATTCTGGCATTCTGATCTCCATATATTTTTTATGAATATATTCCTTTTCGATGATTGCAATTCTGAAATATATTTCGCTCACTCTTTTTGATCAAACTTTTTTAGAAAAAGTTTGCTGCAATTCTAAGATGTATTGCACTACTTATTTCGCTACTGTGTTTTACAAGGTAACCTATTTGAGGGATAGTTAATAATCATATAAAGAATAATGGGATGTAGAGACAGATAATAGTAGTTCCGATAAATTGAGCTGTTAAGTAAATTTTATTGTCTGTGGGCTTCTGTAAGTTATCCTTTCTACATCGCCTGCTACCATAATATACTTCTTAATTAGAAATTTAAACACTTCAAGACCGCAGACTAAAGCGGTAAATCTAAAATACACCGTCCTAAAATATACGGTCCTAAGATATGCAATCCTAAGATATACAATCCTAAGATATACGATCCTAAAATATACGATCCTAAAATATACGGTTCCATCAGATATGAGCGATAAAAACATAAACCCTGAAGACACGAACTCAAAAGATCTATCTGAAGTTGATAACTTACAAAGCAGTTCTCACAACGGAAGAAATAACTCCGTCCCTGATAATGGAACTTACGGTACGAGTGATGCCTCCTTTGACAGTCCTGCCCATGATAGCCCGGAAAAAATTGCTGATCACGGGACCAACGTTGAGATTTCTGAAAATAAAGAAATTAAAAACAAGAATTTAAGCATGAATCCCAATCAGTGTCCTCAGAAAAAAAAGTATAGATGGATGCCTTATCTGCTGGTTGTACTGGCTCTCGTTACTATCATACTGATGAGTCTTGCAGTAGTCTCTTCCAATTTCGGTATAGGGGGAGGCTTGGGAAATCCGGATAAGGTAGCTGTTATCTACATCCAGGGCACTATATTTTCCGGAAACGTTGCTGAAGGGCTTGGTTATGCTACTTCCGAAGAGATTACAGGAAATATTCACAGGGCTGCCGCAGATAGTGGAGTCAAGGCAATTGTGCTTAGAATTGACAGTCCTGGAGGGTCCCCAGCAGCAGCTCAAGAAGTCGTAGAAGAGATTAAAAAAGTTCAGGCAAAAGGAATTCCTGTTGTTGTGTCCATGGGGGATCTTGCAGCCAGTGCCGCATATTATATCTCTGCACCGACTGATTACATTATTGCAAATCCCTCTACGAATACCGGATCTATTGGAGTGATCTGGGTCTTCCAGAATCTGTCTCTCTCTTATAAAGAAACAGGTGTAGATTATTACGTTGCAAAATCTGGAGAAATGAAAGACATGGGAAGCACCTGGAGAGGGCTTACTGATCAGGAAAAAGAGTATGCTGATTCTGTGGTTATGGAAAGCTACGAAAAGTTCGTAACCGAAGTTTCCGAAGGGCGCAACATGTCCAGAAGTGAAGTGAAAGCCCTTGCTGATGGCCGCATATACACCGGAACCAGGGCAAAGGAACTTGGGCTTGTGGATGGCTTTGGAAATCTTTATGATGCAATTGACAAGGCTGCGGAACTTGGAGGAATTTCAGGGGAACCCAAAGTTGAATATATGAACAAGGCAAGTCTTTCAAGGCTGCTTTTGAGTTCAGATTCCAGAGGATCTAATGAGACAGCCGAACAGCTTGTCAGTTACTTTGAAGAAAGTCCATATGGAAAACTTCGTGCCTGAAATCCTAACAGAGTACACGATCAATAGGTAAGATAGTTTCAATTGCGAGCAGTTAAGGTTTTCAGCTTTTTTAATTTTATTTTTATCTTAATGTTTCCCTGTTCGTTTTCTTTTTTTCAATTTTACTGCTTTCTATACAGCTTTACACCCGAAAAATCACAAAATATATATTCTCTGACATGCAGGATATCTCGGGCTTAATATGCTGGATCTTAAATTTGTACGTAACAGTCCCGATATAATTAGACACGCTCTCATTAATAGGAATATGAGCACCGAGCTTATAGATAGCCTTCTTGAGTATGATGTAGCGTGGAGAGAATGTCTCGCCGAAGGCGATGAGCTAAAGCATAAGCGAAATGTGGTCACCCGTGAGATAGCGGAGCTAAAAAAAGAGAATAAAGATGTTTTATCCAAAATAAACGAAATGCAAGGCATCAATAACCGTATAAAAGAAATCGATGATAAGATACGTGATTACAAGTCAAAAATAAATGAAATAATGCTCAGTATCCCCAATATCCCATCCGCAACAACTCCAATAGGCAAGGACGAGAATGATAACCCGGTTATAAGGGTTGTTGGAAAGCCAAGAGAGTTCACATTCACTCCAAAGCCCCATTGGGAGATAGGAGAATCACTGGACATACTCGACTTTGAGAAAGGAGCCAAGATCGCAGGCCAGGGTTTTACAGTCTATAAAGGAATGGGCGCAAAACTTGAAAGAGCGCTCGTAAACTTTATGCTGGACGTACATGAAAGGCAAGGCTATCTTGAAGTTTTTCCACCTGTACTTATCAACGAAAAAGCCATGACTGGCACAGGGCAGCTCCCCAAATTTAAAGATGATATGTACTTATGTACTGATGGTTACTATCTTGCACCTACCGCAGAAGTCCCTGTAACCAATCTCTTTATGGACGAGTACATTGAAAAACTGCCGGTTTTCCTTACAGCGTATACTGCCTGTTTCAGGCGTGAGGCAGGAAAACACGGTCAGGATACCAGAGGCATCATCCGCCAACACCAGTTCAATAAGGTTGAACTTGTCAAGTTCGTAAAGCCAGAAACCTCATATGAAGAACTGGAAAAGCTCACCATTGATGCGGAAGAAATCCTCAAACTTTTGAAATTGCCATATCGCGTGGTAAACCTTTGCACTGGAGACTTGGGATTCTCAGCAGCAAAGACTTACGACATCGAGGTATGGGTACCTACGCAGGAAAAATACAGAGAAATATCTTCGTGCTCTAATTTCGAAAACTTCCAGGCCAGAAGGGCTAATATCCGCTTTAGGACCCCTGAAGGCCCACAGTTTGTCCATACGCTTAACGGCTCAGGCCTTGCTGTAGGGAGAACTGTCGTCGCGATACTAGAGAACTACCAGCGCGAGGACGGAAGCGTGGAAATCCCTGAGATCCTCAGGCCATATCTTGGTGGGAGAAAAGAAATTAGAAAAGAAGTCTAAACTTGAACTAAAGAAGTCGATATTTGGACAGAAGGCATGGGAAGACCAAAATAGATCCCAAAACTGCTGTCAACGCGAAAAGGCGTGGAAGAAAGAACTTAAAGGCGCAATTTTTCAGTGCTTTGCTTACTGTTAGCGTCTGTTTTCTTTTATAATTTTTAATAATATTGAGTGAGTTTATCCCAAAAACAATTTTATTCTCTAATCCATAAAGTTTCAGAACTATTCTTGTGATCAGAAAATCGATTGATTACTCGGAATCTGGATTCTAGGAAGTGATTTTGAGTTTTGGGATCCGTTAAATGTTTTATCCCAAAATTATTTCGCTTTTTTAATTTTTTTATTGCAGTCATATATCGTATACAGGTGACCCATTATTTTATTCCAATTTTGAATTTGTTTCATTTTACGTAATCATTCCACAATACCAAAATTGAATTGGAATTTACTAAAGGTTTAACCTTTTGCGTCGCATGCTGTTGTATTGTATTGGACTTACGAATGGTTTTTGGTCTGCGAAATCATTTCAGGATACAATACAAATAG
>DATMYS010000346.1:0-7848 GCA_035560835.1 Methanosarcina sp. | reverse complement strand
AATTATAAAATCTGAGAAATAGAAGTTAGAGACAAAAGCTGAATAATAAGAATTGGCAATAAAAATTAATGAATTAACGACAGACTTGGGGTGTGGTCTTATGGGGATTAAGAATTATATTAATATAGTCCGGTACTACCTGAAAAAAGAAAAATTTGAAGAGTTACCTATCTTCGCACAAGCTGATAATCTGGATGATTCTGAAATTTTTACCAGCCCTTCTACAAGTATACAATTTGTACTGATTTCGTCAGGGGAATTCAAGATGGGATCGCCTTCCGAAGAGAAGGATCGATCAGACTCCGAATCTCCAATCCATAAAGTGACAATTCAAAACTCTTTTTACTTGGGTAGATCAGTTGTCACACAAAAGCAGTGGGAAAAAATAATGGGGAACAATCCTTCACGCTTCAAGGGTGAAAATCGCCCTGTTGAGATGGTTTCCTGGAAAGATACTCAGGAGTTTGTCACAAAGCTGAATGAAAAGGAAGACACTAATAAATACCGATTGCCCTCAGAAGCTGAATGGGAATATGCCTGCCGGGCCGGCACACAAACAAGGTATTTCTTTGGTAACGATGAGTCGAAACTTAATGAATACGCGTGGTATGCTGGAAATTCAGGCAGTAAAACTCACATAATTGGTCAGAAAAAACCAAACCTTTGGGGACTTTATGACATTCATGGTAATGTCTGGGAATGGGTGCAAGACGAGTGGCATGAAAATTACAATGGTGCTCCTTTGGATGGGAGTGCATGGGATGAGGGAAGCAGATCTAGTCGAGTTTCTCGTGGGTGTAGTTGGTATTGCAATACTGAGTTTTGCTGTTCGGCTGTCCGTTTCAAGCGCGAATCTGAGAGTCGATTTGCCAATCTTGGTTTTCGTTTGTTAAGGGAGCTGTAACTTTCTTCTTTAAGGGAATTATAACTCTTTTATTTACAATTAATGTTTAAACCTTATACCTTTCTGAAAAACCTCAAGATAATTTCGTTTTTTTGCAAGCTTGTTATTTTTACTGAGCACAAATCGTAAACCATATATTCCCTAAAGAAAATGTAAGTCTTGAATTGTGGCATAGTTGGTGGTAGAATACAGCAAGTTCTTGACAGGTTTAACTTCTCTATCATGCTGAAATCTGGAGACGTTGAAGTTTTTTCGGAATATTGGCAGGAACAGTGCTGTCAGTTATACAGTTCAATTTGCGTGAATATGCCTGATGGCTGGATAGAGCCTTTGAAATCTGATTGTTCTGAAGGAGATAAAGCTAATCTGACAACTATTTTCAGTACACTTGTAGCTTTTGGGATAACAGGAAAAGTTTTTGCAGAGATCATTCTTGAAGCTATGAAAACGTGGCTTGAGTACAGGCCAACTGCTGAAATTGAACTAAAATGCCCTGATGGAAGCACGGTTAAAATTTCAAAATTGCCTCTTACAAAATTGTCTAAATTTTTTGAAGAAAACCCGCAGCTGTCAATTTGTGAAGGGCTGGGTCATTTCATGAACTCTAGTGAATAATATCATGTGTTAGCATCATGGCTGGCAAAAGAGTCGGTCTTGTTATTGGAAATAATTATCCGAATTCGGATAAAGAACTGAGGTTTGCAGTAGCTGATGCTCTCGCAGTGAAGGAAGTTCTGCTGAATAAAGATATTTGTGGTTTTGATGAAGTTATTGACCTAGTCGATCGAACAAGTAAGGAAGCTCTGGTAGAAGTTGAGAAGATTCTTAAAAGGGTAGACAGCGATCTTGTTTTTATCTATTTTTCTGGACATGGAAATAAAGACTTTGAAAATGACTTATGTCTTGTATTCAACAATACAGAAGAAGATGCCTTACTGGCAACCTCATTAACTTTTGATTTTATTAACAAATGCAGGCGATATCCTTCTCGAAAGTCTGTAATCATAATCCTTGATTGCTGTTACAGCGGTGCTGCTGGAATTAGGGATGTTTCTGATGTGATGGAAGCTTTGAAAAAACATTCCGGTTTAGGAACAATCATTCTTACTTCAACCGGGTTGACAGGTTCTCCTGCTGCAAGAGAAGAAGAGAAGTTCGGGCACGGAGTTTTTACTAATTATTTGCTAGAAGGACTGGAGAAAGGTTATGCTGATAAAGGCAATGGTTACATATCCATTGAAGAGTTGTACGACTACGCTTTTAAAAAGACAAAATCTGAGGGGTACCAATCTCCAAAGAAGGAAGGGAACATAGAAGGGTCGATATTTATCGGCAGGAATCCTCAAAAGATAAGGGAAAATGAATACAATTCTAAGAAAAGTAAACTTCTAAGTGAATATATTAGAACACTTCACCCCCTCATATTAAATGAATCTCTTACAGTCTTGAGAAAAGCCTATGACGTGCCTCCTTCTCTTGAGTCGGTTGAAGAAACTATATACGATCTGCTTAATTCACTATTGAAAAGTGAGCTTCAACCTGATAATTATAGTGATGCAGTACAGCATCTTAAGGGAATAAGTACAGGTTCTGAAAGCTCTCAAAATATGAACAACGTTGATAAATCGAATACTGCCGCTTCAATAAGTGAAAATAAAGAGCCTCTTGTGAACTCTGAAGAACCTGATATTCCCAATACCTTCACAAGCCCTTCTACAGGTATGGAATTTGTACTTATTCCGGCCGGAGAATTTATGATGGGCTCACCTTCTGAGGATCACAGTAGGTATAAAAATGAAGGTCCATTTCACAAAGTAACAATTGGATATTCTTTTTATATGGGTAAATACCTGGTCACTCAAAAACAGTGGAAGACAGTTATGGGAAATAATCCTTCATACTTAAAAGGTGAAGATCGACCTATAGAACGGGTTTCTTGGAAAGATGTTCAAAAATTTGTTCAAAAACTGAATGAGAAAGAAGGCGCTGACAAATATCGTTTACCATCTGAAGCCGAATGGGAATACTCCTGCCGAGTCGGTACGCAAACAAAGTATTCTTTTGGTGATGATGAGTTAAAACTTGATAAATATGCGTGGTATGAAAAAAATTCCGATTATAAAACTCATCCAGTTGGCCAGAAGGAACCTAACTCTTGGGATCTCTATGATATACATGGTAATGTTTGGGAATGGGTTCAGGACAGGTGGCATGATAATTATGAAGGAGCTCCTTCTGATGGTAGTGCTTGGGAATATGGAAATAGTCCCTCACGTGTGGTACGGGGTAGCGACTGCACCAACTATGCCAGGCACTGCCGGTCGGCTTACCGCTGTTGTTACGACGCCGGCGCCCCCAGCGGCAACGTTGGCTTCCGTCTTCTGAGGAAACTGTAATTATTTTCTACTTTACCACTTTACCACTAACACTGAATATCGAAAATAATTCCGGCGAAGCCCGAAGGTTCGAAGCGTGCGAAGCCGCCGAGCCTGAGGTGCTGAGCCGCTTCACTTTTATCTAGTTTCACTAAATTCTTCAGTAATGCTTATACGAAAAGCCTCTATTATATCCACTTCATGAAACAAGATATGTCGAGTGCCGACGTTGCTGCAGTTGTCGCCGAGCTGTCAGCAGGTCCCAAATCCATTATTGATGCGAAGATCGGGAAGATCTATCAGCCCACGAATGAGGAGATTCGCATCAATCTTTACGTTTTTCACCAGGGCAGAGACAACCTGGTTATTGAGGCCGGGAAGCGCATTCATCTAAGTAAATACCTCAGGGCAAGCCCAACGCTTCCCCAGTCTTTTCCAATGCTGCTTAGAAAACACCTGATAGGGGGCAGGATCACATCTGTGGATCAGCACGATTTTGATAGGATCGTAAAGATCGGGATCGAGAGAGGGGGAGTCCGAAGTACTCTTATTGTGGAGCTTTTCGCCCCGGGGAACGTGCTTATTGTCGATTCGGAAAACAGGATTATTCTGCCTATGAATCCTGTAACCATGAAGGATAGGCGGCTTCGAAGCGGAGAAATTTACGAACTGCCTGAGGCACAAATAAGCCCTCTGAAGGTTAAGGTTTTGGACCTTATGGAGGCTTTTTCCAGGTCTACGGCTGATGTCGTCAGGACAGTTGCCACAAGGTTCAATCTGGGAGGAGTTCTGGCAGAAGAAGTCTGTGCCAGGGCAGGAATTGACAAATCGAAGCCTTCAAAGGAAGCAACTGAAGAGGATGCCTCCAGGCTCTGCAATGCAATGCACGATCTTTTTTCCCCACTTTTGGGGGCAGGAGCCAGAGACAAAGGCTCCACAAAAACAGAAGCTGGAGTCGAGTTCAAACCCGAAACCGAAGTTAAATCTGAAACTGAACTTAAACCTGAAACCGAAGTTAAATCTGAAACCGAAGTTAAACCTGAAACTGATATTAAACCTGAAACCGAGATTAAACTTGAAACAGAACTTAAACCCGAAGTTGGGGTTGAAGGTGAGGCTCCTAAGCTCAGTCCTCAGCATGTAAAAAAGGAAATCAATGGAAAGCTGGAAACTTTCGACGTACTTCCTTTTGACCTTATTCGCTATTCCGAATTTGAAAAAGAATATTTTGATTCATTTAACACGGCACTTGATGAGTTTTTTGGGAAAAAGGCGCTTGAGCAGGTTGAAGAGGTAAAAGAGGCTCAGAAAAAGGAGAAAACTCTTGGCGTTTATGAACGGCGGCTTATCCAGCAGGAAGAAAGCCTTGCAAAGTTCGAAAAAGAAATCGAGAAAAATAATACCCTTGCTGAGACAGTCTATGCAAATTACCAGGTTATTGAAGAGCTTCTTTCCGTGCTCAACGGCGCAAGGTCAAAGGGGTATTCCTGGGACGAGATCCGCTCCACTCTGAAGCAGGCCAAAAAGACCTTACCTGCTGCGCAAAAAATCACAAATATTGACCCAAGGACCGGGACTGTAACTGCAGACCTTGACGGGAAAAGTGTTAGTCTTGACATCCGGAAGACAGTACCGCAGAATGCTCAAGAATACTACGAAAAGGTCAAAAAATTTAGCAAGAAAAAAGACGGAGCTCTCAAAGCTATCGAAGATACCAGGAAGGCTATGGAAAAGAAGGCCGTAGCAAAGGCTGCAAAGGTAGGAAGAAAGCTCCAGGCATCCAGGAAAAAGCACTGGTATGATAGGTTCAGGTGGTTTGTGTCCTCGGATGGCTTATTTATTGTAGGAGGAAGGGATGCAGACACCAATGAGGAGATATTCAAAAAATATCTTGAAAAGAAAGATCTTGTCTTCCATACTCAAACACCAGGGGCTCCTCTCACAGTTATCAAGACCGGCGGAAAAGAGGTTCCTGAATCTACACTTTACGAGGCGGCACAGTTTGCTGTTTCTTATTCCAGCCTCTGGAAAGCCGGGCATTTCAGTGGGGACTGCTATTGGGTCAAAGCCGAGCAGGTCACAAAGACCCCGGAGTCAGGAGAGTATGTCAGAAAAGGAGCTTTTATCATCCGCGGGGAGCGTAATTACTTTAAGGATATTCCTCTTGGCGTTGCAGTCGGGCTTGAACTTAAAGGCGAGACGAGAGTGATAGGTGGGCCGACTTCTGCTGTCCGGAAACATGGGGATTATATCCTCGAAATAGTCCCTGGGGCTTTTAACCAGAATGACATTTCTAAAAAAATATATAGGATTTATGCCGATGAACTCAGTGATCCCCGTTTCGTAAAGCAGATTGCTTCTCCTGATCAGATAGCCATGATGGTCCCACCCGGAGAATCGGATTTAAAGAATCAGAAGCCGGAAAGGAAGGGAGAAAAGATTGAGGGCGAAAGAGATGAGTACGAAGTCCCTGAAGCAGAGAACGAGCCTGAAGATGATGGGGAGGAAACTGAACAGAAATTAGGAAATGACCTCAGGGAGGGAACTGAGGAAGAGTTCAGGGAAAAACTCGCCGAAAAAGCCACAGAAATGAAAACCAGCGAAGGAATAGAAGAGGAGATTGAAATGCATGGAGTGAAAAAGGTATGAGGGTTACAAATCGCTCCCTTAAAGGAAGGGAAGGGGAGATTGCAGTAACAGCCGAAACCCTTGATGACCTCTGGCACCTCAAATATATAATCGAAAAAGGGGACCTGGTTTTTGCGGTTACCAAACGGAAAGCCGATTCGGCAAGTGACAAAATCCGCCCTGAAAAGGTTGAGAAGGTAAAGGTCAGGCTCGGAATCAGAGTCGACGAGATCGAGTTTCACAAGTTTGCGAACCGGCTACGGATACATGGGATGATAGAGCATGGGATGGATGTGGGCTCCTATCATACTCTCAATGTCGAGATCGGAACCAATCTTTCTATTATCAAGGAACACTGGAAGAACGACCAGTTCCAGCGGATCCAGGATGCTGAAGAAGCCTCGAAACGCCCTAAAGTTGTTATGGTAGCAATAGAAGAAGGTGATGCTGATATTGGCTTTGTGCATCACTACGGAATAGAGATCTATTCTCATATCCGGCAGTCTTCTGGAAAGCGAGAGACTGGCTTGAGGAACGAATTTTTCAGGGAAGTTGTAGAACAGCTAAGGCATGCCGTTCCTGAGGAAGCATCCATAGTTGTTGCCGGGCCCGGATTTACTAAAGAGGATTTCATTAAATATTTCCAGGAAACCGAACCGGCTATGGCTTCAAAAGCCCTTATTGAGGATACCTCCATGATAGGAATGTCCGGCTTTCAGGAAGTTCTGCGTAGAGGTGCAGTGGACCGAATCATGCAGGAATCCCGTATAGCTCGTGAATCAGCCCTGATGGAAGACCTTATCCGTGAAATCTCAATGGACGGCAAAGCGGCTTATGGTTTTGCCGATGTTAAGAATGCCCTTAATTACGGGGCTGTCGAAACCCTGCTTATTGCTGACGAAACTCTGCGCGAAGGGCGGGAAAAAGGGGAGAATATCGATAAACTCCTCATGGAAGTCGAGAAGGCCCAGGGGAAGGTTGTTGTTTTCAGCACGGACTTTGAGCCCGGAGAAAAACTTCATAAATTGGGAGGAATTGCAGCCTTGCTCCGTTTCAAGGTTAAAGGTTGAATTAATAAGAGCAAAGTTCTTTTGTTTTTTATATATGTTCTATCCCTAATTCAGTCATAATCTTTTCCACCCGAAGGGTGGAAACACCCTATAAGTAAGATTCCGCGACAGCAGTTAAAATGGCTTTTTTGATTATGGAATACTTCTAAAACACCTGAGTTTCAAAGGGAAATTCACGGAATTGCGGCTTTAACAATCCAAATTTTCCATATTTGGTCCGGATTTAGAATGAGATCGATTAATCATTGACTTCCATACCTATTTTTTGGTGGAAACAAGAGTACAGGGCCGCTCATAATTTACAGAGATTTCGGTACACTGCCAATTTTTGCAGCAGAATTGATAATTTTCAGGTATTTTTTGCCCTAAAAACGAAACTTAAATATTATCAATGAATAGGGTGTTTTGGCACTTCTCAATTGTGAACAAGGGTGCTAAGATGGCGGAAAGGCTACGCAGTGGACTGCAGATCCATTTATTCCGATTCGAGTCCGGATCTTGGCTTGAGTTTTTTCATGATATATGGGTACAGAAAATACTTTGAATTGTTATTGAGGTTATCCCAAAACCAACTTTATTCTTTAATACACGAGAGTTCAAAATTATTTTTCATGAGCAGAATCTCGATTGATTATTCTGAACTCGAGATTTAGAAAAGTAATCATTTGTATTCGGTTAAGATACGATCTACACGAAATGTGTTATTTTTGTTGCAGTTTTTGTAAACCTATAAATGAAAATCGAGATGTTTAGAAGATTTCAGTAGTCATTTTAACACAACAGATTCCTTAACTGACGATGCATGTAACAATATTTATTTACCTCCCACTTTCCGCAGGCGTATACAAAAATACCATATATTATCTCAATG
>DATMYS010000345.1:0-3195 GCA_035560835.1 Methanosarcina sp. | reverse complement strand
GCCTGAAGAGGAAATCAAACGGGCAGACGCAAAAGCCGAGAAGATCAGCAACAAGCATTATACGATCGATGCAAAGGAAGAGTTTGTTAAAGATTATATCTTCCCCCTGATCAAAGCCAACGGAAGCTACGAAGGCTATGTTATGGGAACTTCGGTTGCCCGTCCCCTGATCGCGAAAAAAGTAGTTGAGGCTGCCAAGAAAGAAGGAGCAGTCGCCCTTGCGCACGGATGCACAGGAAAAGGCAATGACCAGCTCCGTTTCGAAGCCGTTTTCCGCCAGACCGACCTCGACGTTATCGCCCCGATGCGGGAAATGAACCTGACCCGCGAGTGGGAAATCGAGTACGCAAAAGAGCACGGAATCCCGGTCGAAGCCACAAAATCCAAGCCCTGGAGCGTTGACGAAAATATCTGGAGCCGCAGCATCGAAGGCGGAAGGCTTGAAGACCCCTCTTTTGTCCCGCCGGAAGAAATCTACGAGTGGACAACCTCGCCTGAGAAAGCCCCTGACCAACCCAGGATTGTTGATATCGGCTTTGAAGCCGGAGTGCCGGTTTCCGTTGACGGCGAAAAGCTCGGCGGCTATGCCCTTGTCAAGAAGATGAATGGAATTGCAGGCGAGAACGGCGTTGGCAGAACCGATATGATTGAAGACCGCGTGCTTGGCTTAAAAGCCCGCGAGAACTACGAGCACCCGGCTGCAACCGTGCTTCTGGCAGCCCACGCCGACCTTGAAAAACTCGTCCTGACCCGCAGCGAACTGAAGTTCAAGAAGTTCGTCGACGACCAGTGGTCCGAAATGGCATACGCCGGCCTGGTGGACGATCCTCTCTTTGCCGACCTCAACGCCTTTATTGACAGGTCACAGGAAAGGGTCACAGGCACAGTGAAAGTGAAGCTCTACAAAGGCGCCCTCACGATCCTTGCCCGCAGCTCGCCGAATGCGCTCTATTCTGAGGACCTGGTTTCGTTTGACAGCCAGACCATTGACCAGAAGGATGCAGAAGGGTTTGCGAAGTATCACGGGTTCCAGGCTAGGATGTACAGGAAGGTTATGGATAAGCGGTAAGTTTGAAGTTTTATTTCTTTACCTGCCTGTTTTTTCAGTAGGCAGGACAATTATTCTCTTTTTTGACTTACTTCTGGCTACATTTGGGTTTTCAATTATTTCCTTTTTCCATATTTCCAGAGTAATTAATGGATTTAGTTTTTCCAGAGTGCAGTAATAGCTGTCTTAAATCGTTATTGTCACCGTGCGTAGCACGGGTCTTTGTGAGTTATTGAAATGGAAAGAACAGTAGAATAAATATACACATCATAGGAAAGAATCACAGTATTATAACAAAGGGTACGGGAAAACTTTGGGTAAACCTGTCTGAGTTTTCCATATGTAGTTGTAAAACTAAAAGATTATTTAATAAGAAGTAAAATGGAAAGTGTTCTTGAAAAATTAGCATGAAATTAACTCGAATTTTTTCTTTTTAATTCTATTGTGAAGGTGAAAACGTGGTAAAAATCCCTGCCGAAGGAGAAAGAGCTGCCGTTTGTGGTTACGATGCTCAATACCGTGTTTCTGCCTCGCTAATTTTGCGTGGGCTTCAAAAAAGAAATCTGGAATGGATTAAAATTGCGGACCTTGAAGGGGGGCGCTTAGATGATTTTCAGATTGGCAGTAACGATAGAGTAGACGCCTATCAGATGAAATGGAGTGAATATCCAGATAATTTTACCCTCAATGATCTTATATCAAGTTCGGAAGAGAAACCTAGTTTGATACGGCAATTAGCTGAAGGATGGAAGGAACTTTCAAAAAAGTATCCTAATTCTCGTATTATAGTACACCTCATAACCAACAAAATTCCCTCTGCTTCAACTTCACAAAAAATGCCAGCTGAAAATCCGGCCCCAGCAAAAAAGCACTTTGCCGGATTCATAGAACAATGTTGGAAACCTATACAGAAAATTCCTATTGATTCTGATTGGGAATTTGTTCCTGAGTGGAGAAACATATGGAATGAAATTAGAGAAGCAAGTCGTTTATCAGAAAATGATTTCAAAACTTTTGTTCGTAGTTGTGAACTTGAATTTAGATATGATATAGCAAAAATCGATATACCTACAACAAGAGAACAACTGATTATTAAACAAGATCTGGATGACCTAACTTTAGCGCTTTTTGATATGGTGGCAGATCCTGAATACATTATTGAGCTTACTCGTAAAGAGTTACTTACAAGACTTGGATGGAAGGGACGTCTTGAATATATAAATCCTCATGAGTTTCCTATCGATGAAAATCTCTATCAACCAATAGAAGAAACAGTAGAAAAAATATTAAGTGATATTAAAGAACTTCCGGGAGGATACATTGCTGTACTTGGGTCTCCAGGCTCTGGAAAATCAACAACTCTTACAAAAACTCTTAGGGATTTCTCAGAAAGAGTTATCTATTATTATGCTTTCGTCCCCGATGCGCAAGACCCACAAACTCTACGAGGAGAATCAGTAAATTTCTTACATGACATAGTGCTTAAACTTGAAGAATTTGGGTTTCATGAAGGTGAAGGTCTTTGTGGATTTGAAAGGGAACTTCTACTTAAAAAGTTTCATAGTCAAATTCAGAAGCTTCACGAAGATTGGAAAGTTACCAGAACTAAAACAATAATTCTAATAGATGGTCTTGATCATATTGAAAGAGAGCAGCATCCAGATCGTTCACTATTGGAAGATTTACCCGCGCCTAGTCAAGTACTAGAAGGTGTCTATTTTATATTAGGAAGTCAGACGGATTTACCATTTCCTAGTAGGGTTCAAGCTTCAGTTCGTAATCGTGAACGAAGAATTGAAATGCAACCCTTAAAAAGACAATCTGTTTTCAATATACTTGACAAATCTGAAAGAAAATATTCATCACTCCAAAAAGAGAAAGTATTTGCTCTTTGTGCAGGGCATCCCCTTTATTTGGCTTATCTTTTAAATCGTTTCTCCGAAGCAAGCAATGATGAAGAGATAGAAAGTATTCTTGAAAACACAGAAAGTTACAAAGGAAACATTGAGGAACAATATTACAGCTATTGGAAACAAATCGAAAGCGACTGTGATTTAGTCGATTTACTAGGTCTCTTGGCACGCATTCGCGGTACTATTGATTTATCATGGATAAAAACTTGGTATGATAACGGATTAGTAATATAT
>DATMYS010000344.1:0-3251 GCA_035560835.1 Methanosarcina sp. | reverse complement strand
TCTCGGGACAAATTACATCCCAATTCTTTTCTTCATCATTTTCTGAATATTGAATTTTCCACCTCTAAAACCTTTTAAAGCTGTTTGCATGGTTTTGTGGTATTTTAGAAGCTCTCTTACTTCTTCAGGGCTGCAACCCGAGCCCCTTGAAATCCTTTTTATCCGGGAACCGCCAATGAGTTTTGGATCAGCCATCTCCTCTTCTGTCATAGAGTCCATGATTATCTTGTAATTCTTCATCTTATCACTTGTAGCCTGGAACATCTCATCCGAGAGTTTAACGCCTCCCATTCCTCCCAGGCCCAGTGGCAGCATGGACATAATCTGTTTGAGAGGACCCATCTTGTTCATGGCTTCAAGCTGCTTGTACATATCCTTGAGGGTAAATCGCCCCTGCATCAGGGCCTCGACATTTACATCTTCTTCGCTAAGGGTCTCTTCAGCCTTTTCCATCAGGCTTTTAAGGTCTCCCATGCCAAGAAGCCTTGAAATGAACCTGTCAGCTTCGAATTTTTCAAAATCTTCCGGCGTTTCTCCAACACCGATAAAGGCAATAGGGGCTTTTGTTTCTGAAACAGCAGACAGGGCTCCGCCTCCTTTTGCAGTGCCGTCAAGTTTCGTTATGATAACGCCTGTAATCCCTACAGAATCATTAAAGGCATGGGCTTGCTGGCTTGCCTGCTGTCCTATACCTGCGTCCAGCACCATAAATTTGTGGTTTGGCTTGGCAACGGCATTGATCCGTTCCATCTCATCTATCAGATCGGCCTCAAGGGCGTGCCGGCCTGCAGTATCCACAATTTTTACATCGTATTTTTCCAGTGCTTTGAGCCCGTTTCGGGTAATTTCGACGGCATCGGGATTGTTTTCTTCTCCATAGAAAGCTACATTGAGCTTCTCACAGAGAGTTTTAAGCTGGTGATATGCGCCAGGTCGGAAGGTATCCGCGGCGATAACCCCTGCTTTGAGTCCTTTTCTCTGGAAGTAGCGAGCAAGCTTTGCTGTACTGGTGGTTTTTCCGCTTCCCTGAAGCCCAACCATCATTATAATCTGCGGCTTGAGCTGAATCTCAGCTCCCTTGCCGATAATTTCCATCAATTCCTGGTATACGATGCGGATTACGTGCTCCCTCGGGTTCATACCTGCAGGAGGGTCTTCTTTCATTGCACGCTCTTTGATTCTTTGGGACATTCCCATAACAAGTTTTACATTCACGTCGGCCTGGAGCAGAGCCCGCTGGATATCTTTTACTACTTCATTGACCGTGCGCTCATCAATTCGCCCCGCGCCGATCAGCTTCTTGAGCGCCCCCTGTAAGGAGTCTCCAAGTTTTTCCATTACCATATGAAAGTCATCCTGCTGATTTTTTGAGGATAAAATGAAAAGATACTCACACTTTTTTGACCTTGTGTAAGAGAGTAACCTTCCTTAATAAGCCTTGAGTTTCAGTAGCTTGAAAAGGGATAAATAAATGGATTTTATATATAAATCAGTAACCGGCTATAAAAAAGTTGCCGGGTATGAAGATTTGAATAGGTGTTATCTTAAAGCTCTGAAAAGTGTTAAAACACAAAAATACAAACAAATCCAGAAAAGAACTTACTATAGCGGGGGATGGATTCGAACCATCGGTCTACGGGTTATGAGCCCGTCGGGATCTCCTGGCTACCCCACCCCGCTATCGGGTTTTATTTATCAGGCCACTTTGCCTGGAATAACTATCCCAACATACGAGCAATAATTTATATAACTTTCGGTTAATTCCCCACTCTCTTGAAACTTGTCGAGAAACTTAGGCGTTTCTCTAAAGAAATCCTTCGACTTTTTCATGCCTTCATATCTCTTTCTCTTTCCTTTATTTTCCTTGTTCTCTGTTTTTTCCGGAAATATATTTGATATTCCGAACCCTAAATCATATTATGACAAGGTGCTTATTCTGCGGAGCTTATTGTGAAGTGAAGTGCGGAGTTTACTGCGAAGGCTATCCTGGAAGCCAGGGGGAAAGAGAAAAGGATGGAGGTACGGAAATTCTTGGATGCACACAAATCGGCACATCCTACATCTGCGAAAACTGCCTTAAAGACCTGAAACAGGCTCTTGGATCCCTTTAAAAAGGCCAACCGGAGAAGAATGCAGTACCAAGAATGCAGTACCAAATTAAAAATTAAAAATGCCCTTCTCCTTACCGAATGGGATGAATAAACCGAGAAAAGGCAGGTATAACCAGTAAATCATACAACCTCAACATTGAGTGTGAATTTCTCTTCCTTTCCGGTTACTTTCTCCCAGGGTCTTTTATATGTTCCCGTTACTTGCTGGCTGCCTTCAGACACGGCTTTAATCTCCCATAAATGGACTCCTCCCGCGCCCACAAGAGGTTGCTTGATTCCTTCGGGCTGTTCTGGAGGATAGTATTCTCCTGAGATATTATTGAGCCCCTGGCTCAGATTGAGTTCCCATGAATATCCAGTGGTCGGGTTTTCTTTAAGCTTGAGGAGAAATGTGCTTCCATTTCCAAGAATTATACTTGTTCCGTTGTCAGCTTCGGTTATTACCTGTTGTTTAGGCGGCATAGAGCCGGAAGTTCCTTCGGGTACGTTATCTACGGGCAGTTCAAAAGATCCGGTAACTCCATTTACATTTACAGCGTAGTTTCCAGCTTTGAGACCCTGAACTTCAAGGGGAATGGTTTCTGTAAAACTCTTTATAGCCTGCGTACAGATCGCATCTTTAGGGCGTTTTGTACTGATATTGATATTGAAGACACTTCCTTCGCTTTCATTCTTTATTTCGTCGATTTCAGTACATCCGTCGGGCAGGTAGCCTTTTGCTATGACCTGTATCTGTACGGGAAAAGATTCAAGGGTCACAATCTGGATATTCTCTACGTTTGCAGTACCGTATATGTAATCTTCTCCAGTGTTTCTGTGACTATTGTTTGTTCCGGGGATTCCCTGACTATTATTTGTTGTATTTCCTGATTCGGTTTCTTTCTGTTCTTCACCAACACAGCCGGAAAGAATAACCACAAAGGTCGTAAGCAGAACTGTTGTAGTTTTCGTGTACTTCCAAAATTTATTATTTGTTCCTGTTTTCATTTTTCCCCTCTTTTTCTCTCTACTCTTATTCTTGATACGTTTATGAAAAGATGCGCCTTTTTGGATTTATCCTTTGCCTAATTTCAGTTCTGTTCGCAGCTTCATAGCTCAATTTTCTTCTTTATTAATTCAAATTGTCTCGGAATTCTACTT
>DATMYS010000343.1:0-2284 GCA_035560835.1 Methanosarcina sp. | reverse complement strand
CGGGTTTTCGGAAAAACTCGTATTCAGCGCTTCGTTAGCTAATTCTTTTGGTGTTTTTTCATAAGTGGTTAGGAAATCACATTCATCAGTACATTGACCGCATTCTATACATTTTGCTGCAACAGTTTCAGCATAACTTGTCAATAATATCCCTCTATTATAAATCGTAATTACACTTATCTTCACAATTGTGAAGTTAGTGTCAACTTTGAAATCAAAGGTATTTATGCTCTTAAGTTATGGCAAAAATTGCCTCAATTTGCCCAAATTTGCAGCAACATGCAAATAACAGGCGAAAAAAGGTGATTTAAAAGAGTAAAATGAAAATGAGGAATGAAGAGAAAATGTAACAGCCTCTAAGGTTATAACGACAAATGAATAAGTAAAATCAGTGACTTTCGGTATTCATTTACTCCTCATGATTTCTACGAACCGTTTCTCCTCACTTCCACCGCAGCAAGAACCGGCTTTTCCTCCACAGCCACACTCTCCACTATCCATATTCTTACCCCTGAGTGCTGCACCAATCATTGCCCATGCACAGCCAACGCCACTCTGCACTTCTATTGCTTGGACAGGGCAATTCAGAGCACAAGCTCCACACTCCATGCAGGACGCCGGTTGTATTAATTCAACACGTTCTTTTCCTTCGGCAAAGACTCCGTGAGGACATACTTGTGTGCAGCGTCTGCAGTTGATACATCTGTCTGGATGGTACTTGAGTGTATTCTCAAGATATGAATTAAACAATCAGATCACCTTCATTAGTACAATTACTCCCAGTAGAATTGAGATTAGAATTCCAGAACCTGCCATAAAAGCCATGACAGGTACATATCGGAAAATTTCTTTTTTGACGCCAGTTCTTGAAGTAAAAGTTGTACATCCTGTAAAATTAAGGGCTAAGTATGCTGTCAAAGCTGGCATAATCAGAAGAAAAGCAAATGATATCAAGACATTTTCCCAAAAGGGTAATGCAAAATTTGTTTTAAAGGAAACAACTGCAAAAGGAATAGCAATAATTTCTCCCAGAATGAGTCCTTTTGTACTGAAATCATGTGTAGGGATAAACGGTAGCAGAGCTGGGAAGAATACAGTTCCCGCAAAGACTGTTGTGATCATAGCCAGGGCTGCAAGAGGGCCTGAAAGGAAATAAAGAACAATACTAGCAATGATGGCCGGCAGTGCCACATGGATAAATTCAACTGGAGTGAGTACCACCCGATCTTTCAATGAAAACTGAACCCTGCGCATTTCAGGCGTTGCCTTCCGTGTTTTAAGATACTCTGGAAGGTCACTGGCACGGACAGGGCCGTACTCCACTGCGAATCCAGACCTGCGTTTCACTTCGTAAGCCGATATTCCCGGAGCTGATAACTGGGGCAGAATAAGAGTACGATGCCTGACAACGTTAGCAAGTCCTGTATATGCTATACGCCGTACAAGTTCATCTGTTCCAAATGTACCCTTACCTGCAGCACACCAGACGTTAATTCCCTTTGTATCTAGGACAAGAATATAACAGTCATTACCTTCAAGTGCTGAGCGAACGGCGTCAAAACTTAGCGTATAGTTTGCAGAAACGAAGACCATCGAGTCAGGCGTTGGATTTCCAAGTCTGTAAAGACCAGGCTTTACAATATGTCCCATCCGGTTTACACTCCACCTAGCAAGAAAGTGGTCAAGCCGGTTGTCAAATGTGATTTTACTTGTGGTCTCACATATCTCAGATATGGGTGTATTTGTGACTTTAAGGATCGAAGATGCGGGGATATTATCGGTCAAACAGTTGCATGACTGAACATCAGGTTTAGATTTGCACGAGCATGACGAACCAGTAGTCTTGCTATTGTCCATAGCAGTCTTGTCATTTTCCATATAACTCAACCCTTTAATCACTTTCTTTCATCAATGGATCAAGCACCTCTTTTACCATTCCACTTAGAGCCTCTACCTTTATGAGAGCAAGGCAGCAGATGCCACCATTTTTCTCCCAGCTAATCAAAGCGAGCTTATTCCCTGTGTTAATGCCAGCTTTTTCCCGCACATCTTTTGGTATCAACATCTGTCCTCTTTCATCAATACTAAGAACTGCCTCTACCTTGCATCCCGAACCTGAATTACATCCACATAGTGATCCACTGGAGTCACAACATCCATTGATTGTCTTCTTATTAGCCATTTTAATCCTCGGAGTTAATAGATTTTTCTAAGTATTTGAAGTTTTCCAAAAAATCCGAAAAATCCGAAAAATCAAAAATTAAACAAATACCCAATTTAAAGA
>DATMYS010000342.1:0-4357 GCA_035560835.1 Methanosarcina sp. | reverse complement strand
GCTTCTTATCTTTTCTATCTGGTTTCATTTTTCACCCGAATGCAATTGTTTTTTTTCTTAAACTTTATAAATTTATTTATTTCAATTGGTGTTTTTTTGCTCGCACTTCTAGCAAAAATATTAAGAAGTAGAAGCAACAATCTATTATCGGGTTTACGAAAATGAAAACATGCGTACGTCAAGAACTTTGAGCTGCTTACAGTCTCGAAAAGGCAGGAGAGGGAATCCGCTTGATAGTCCGAAAAAATATCTCTATTGACCAGTGTTATGTGGATAAATTGAAGCCCTTTCTGGAAAAAAATAACGGAAACTTAAGTGCGGCAATAAGGGATGCCATCGAAACTGCCTCTCTCGCTCTGGCTGGAAGAACCGGTGAAAACGGAGAAAAAGCCTCAAGTAAGGTCTCACAGAATGCAGAATTTCGTAACGAATTGATTGAGGAAGAAGAATTTCTGCTTGTACATCATACTCTTTTTGAATGGCTTATTAAAAACACTTCTGGGTTATTGATCGACGAATCAACTGTATACGAAATAATTAACCCTTATAAGATTAAAAGAATTCCTGATATTGTCAATTATATGAATTCGCTCGATGAAAAAATGGGCTGGAAAATCAAGGTTGATGCGGAGTACAGTCAGGGTCCGGAGCCGGAAACTGCAAGTCTTACTCTCTCGAACGGCAATTCCTGCTTCAGGGAAATTATTGCCCACAGTCTGGCTATTTATCTGGCAAAACAGATGAAAATGGATGTTCAGGGGCTATTCTGCAAATCAAACGTAACAAAGGTCTACTTTAAAAGGTTTGAGTCTCTTGATTTTCAAAAAGTTCCTAAAGGGCTTGAAGAACACTTCGGGTCTATGGAAAGTACCTTCTGGGAAATTCATAAAAAGCCGAAGTTCTGGAAGAATCTTATCAAATCCTACAGACAGCAGAATTACCAGCGGCTCAGCATGCAAAAAAAGACTTTTGAAGCTCTTGTTTCAGGAGATCTCTCATCCGTGGCTGAAATGAGAAGAAATTTTGAGTTGACTACAGGTAGGCCCCCCTCGGCTTTCACCCTTGTTGAGCATATCCTGATTTTCAAAGAAATTTACCTGACAGACAGCATGGGAAGTGATATTGAAATTTGCACGGAAAAGGGCAAAGAATATGTTAAACTTATTCACGACTATTCTGATAAAAAGGTATGTGAATCTATTACAAAATATTATTCCAATATTTTCAAGTCAATTAACTATCCTTTTAAAGTTACCACCAGCCCCCACATGATCCTGTTTGAATTCGGAAAAAGCCTTAGTTCAGCCGATGTTTCTGTGGAATAACAGATCTCGAACCCTGAACCTCTAATCCTGGATGTCTAATCCTAAATCTCTAATATTCAGTAAGATAGATAAATTCATATGTGGAATTCTCCTATCCTTTTTCATGAGTGACATAATTTTGCTCTGGGACTGCCCTCTTCTTTTTGAAAAACTGTTTGTGGAATATGGGCTTGAATGCACTCGTGCGCTCTCAACGTCCCTTGGTACTTCTTATCTTCCTGCCTGCAAGGTTCTGATCTTGCCGACAGGTTTTGCAAATAAACAGTATACGAAAACAGGTGCAGGACTTGAACGTGGCCAACGCTCCCTTGAAAAGTTTGTGACAAAAGGTGGGACTCTTCTTGTTTTTAGTCCTCTTGTCCCAGAATACGAATATGAGTGGCTTCCTTTTTCTCTGAAATACATAATGGAAGAAAATCCATGCACACCTCAGCCTGTGGGTAAACATGAAGCTCAGAAGCTTGTGGAAAATATCGTTCCTCCTGTGGGATGTGACGGTTACTTCGCGGAAACCGATGCTGATGTGGTATTAACGGATGACAGGAGCAGACCTATAATGGTCGTAAAAGAGATTGGAGAAGGCATGATCGTTGCAACCACAATACATGAACTCCCTTCAGCCGAATTCTTTGAGTGCAGGGTCACATGTACAAAAAAGGTGAAAGCCTGAAAGCAAATTAGTTCAAAAAACCAAAATAGACACAAAGAGAATTTTTAGGGAATAATAAACAGCCACAGGCACAATTGCTTTTATTATCCTCATTTAATTTTTTACATTTTTGTCCTTTTTATACTGATCTCTTAATTTCTTTATTTCTTCTGCTTCGTTTTTCAGTTGATTACAAAGAAGTCGAAACAGGACTTTGTGAACTGAAACACAATACCGTTTCCTGAAAAGCCTACAGGAGCAGGTGTACCAAGAAAGAGAATACCTTTTACTTTGTACCCACCAGGTACCAGGTATACCCCTCATAATAATCTCGTAGTTCTTTCCATGGTTATCTTCAAAATTTTGGGTTTTGATTATCAGATCTGGCTTGATCTGGAAAGTACTCAAATAAATGTAATTAATTCGTGGATGTACTATAACTCTCACGTGGTATCGGCCGTCACAATAGCCAATCTGTAATCAAAGAGCATCATTTCCAACTTCTTTCGTGCGAATTCTTATTACACTCTCTATTGGTAGCACGAATATCTTACCGCTTCCGATATAGCCGTCTTTATCTCTTGATCCTCTTTCTATTGCTTCAATTGTCGTTTGCAGAAAATCATCTTTCACTGCAATTTCAATCTTGACTTTATCAAGCAGGTTTGCTTCGTATTTTTCAGTTTTAGTTCTATCAGTACTCAGATGCCCCCCTTGGGCACCATACCCAGAAACAGATGACACTGTCAATCCGTGTGATCCAATATTTTGAAGCTCTTTTTTGACACTGTCAAGCTTTTCAGGTCTTATCATTGCGATTATATATTTCATTGTTATCATCACTCAGCATCCGAGTTCCTATTAATTCTATTTATAATCTTTTATTAGAAATTCGAAACTTCACAATTCCTGTCATTGGGCTAATCTCAAGTCATATACTTCTTTAAAGTGAAGATGATAGCAAAATACCGTTACTTTTTTCACTTTTTCACTTTTTCACTTTTCTCTTTTTCCTAGCAATAGGGTTCGAATCTTGGCAGGACTGGCAGGATATCCGGCTAAAATCAATAAGTAAAGGCTTTTCCTAAAACGAGCATGAAATTTTTCGAATAACAGGTACAAATAAATGAAAATACTTGAAAGAACTTTCATGTCAAAAAGATACAATACTAGGGACTCTATTGTGCCCCTGTGGCACAATAATGCCTCATATGTCGCGTACAAATCCCACATAAAGCCTTGCACATTGGGTTTCTGTGGTCATTAGCCTTGGTTTTTTTCCAAAAAATTTATGTGTTCTGGATTTCACATGGCTATTGTGCTTGAATTCTTGAGTATCATGCCTGGACTTTCTCTTGAGCTGGTGGTGGATTCTCTCTTGATTGACTGGACATGATATCTCGTGGACTGCAAACAAGGCACTTATCTCTTTTTCGGGCTTTATTCCATCTGCGTCCTCCAACATTAAAATAACAACATCAAATTCAGGTATAAGCAGGAATAGTATAAAAGTAAAATAATCCTTTGACTCGGCTGGGCAATTCTCGCATGTTGGCTTGTCTACTCTTTAATTAAATGTAGTTCTCTTTGTTATACTCTGACATAACGCCTTTGACCTTGCTGGATAACTTGATTTCGAGACCAGCTTCAAGTAAGGGGATTTCTCAAATTTTGAATATGAAAATCTTTTTAAGATACAATACATAACTTTAAATTAATATTAATCCTCAGCCACTTGAGGCAGTAATAGCCAACAGGATTTTTGTGGACTGACCTAAAGAAAGAGACCCTAAAAAGGTACAAAAATGGCATGCTTGAGAGAATATGACTTCGAAATTCTCTTGAAAAATACGACTCTCCATGAATGTGAGAGCTTTATTAAGGATAATACGGAGGATACATACCTTGTGCCAGGCGGGTACAAAGTAAAGGGTATTACTCTGCTAGGTACAACTTCTCCCGTTGGCTTTTCAGGGAATGATATTATATTTCGATATACTAAGTGCTGCCTGGGTTTTTTTGCACTCCGGTTAAAAAATGAGGTAGAAGAAATAAAGAGACTCCGAGAGCAGTATAAAAAGGATAAAAATGTGAAAAGAATTAAATAAGGTAGAGAACGAGCTGATCCTAAAATTAGAACTGATTCTCGAGAATTTCAAATTTTGAACAAGTAATTAGTGTATCGATTCCCAAGTGTATCTAAATACGCTGTAAACCATAACAACATCACGATGATTTTCATGAGAATCTCATTTTTGTATTCTCTTAAGCACGTCATTTTCTCACTTTTTCTTTACTAATCCCGTTATTCATATTATCTGGAATATATCCAATAAAAGAGGTTCAATTTAGAAGATCAAATAGTTTTAAAACTGATGTCAGC
>DATMYS010000341.1:0-2665 GCA_035560835.1 Methanosarcina sp. | reverse complement strand
ATATATATCTTCAGTAATAATATCCTGTAGGGTATTCTATTACAGGGGATCTTGTGCGAGGGGATTTGATGAAAAAGAAGACCATGCCAGTTGAGAAGAAAGTCAATGGTTTGGACGGGAACTCAAGTTTATGGTCTTATGGATTCCAGGATCTGAATATTTCTTCACCTGCTTCACTTCCTGTTCCTATCCCGAATGCGCCTTATTTTGACATCCGGATCTATCGGGAATGCATGATAAAGTCGTTGATCAGGGTACACAGTAAAGATATGTACCTGCTGCTTGAGAAAGTTAACTTTGATGGAAATTACTACAGGGTAAAGTGTGTAAGTTCAGGGGAATGGGAATACTGCTGGGATCTGGCCGTCAGGATTCAGTTTTTCGGAAAAATGCTGGGAATGACTCTTTATCCCAAGCGCCTGGTTTCGCAGAAAGAAAAAAGAATTGTCTACAGGTCAATGATCTTGGTTAACCCTTACCAGCTCTGGGACGAAGCTCTTGTAAATAAATTCTGGAACTTGCAGGAGAGGGTTGAGTTCCTGATAGCCAGAATTCTTTTTCACGAGTCCATTCACGTTATGATCTCGCTTGGAAACATCCTGCCTTCAGGTTTCGGGAATACGGACATCTACCTCGAATTCAAGAAGATGCTGGAAGTCTCGGTTTCTAAGAAGCTTTCCACCGAGCTTCATAATGTGCAGTTTCGTCTCTGGAATCTTGTGCTGTTTGGATCGTCAGGTTCCGAAAGTGAAAAAAAATTACTTGAAAGAGTTCAGGAAATATACGAATTTCTGATCAACGAAAAGTATAGTAACCAGAAAACTGGAAAACATTTCCATTTCCCGTCAAGCAACGCGAGAATTGCCAGAAAATACGCATGGATAGCAGCTGTTAAAGCTGGAGGAGACAAGCAGGTTACCAAGAAAATCTGGCAGGTAGAGGTCCGCAGGCTAAGGATAGCACTGAGGGAACTCTTTGAGAGGATTGATACGGAATTAAGTAATATGGGATTTACATGGAATTAAATGATATAATGAATAATTAGGGATAAATTAAATGAGAAAAGTTAAATAATTATTGAACTGGTGGGTTTTCGGACCTTTTTCTCTTTCTCGCCTTCACTCTGTGATTCGTTATTTGCTTTCTCCCTTCTTTCTGTGATTTTATTACTTATTTTATCCCTATTGCTTTGTCTTTAGAGTTTAACCTTATCTCCCTGTTCCAGAACTTTTTCAATCTTTGTCATATCTGGAAGTTCATGCACAGGATATTCTTCGAAGAATATAACCTTCTGCTCCTCATCGATAATTATATTCGCCCTCTGAGAAACCCCTTCTTTTTCCCTGAATATTCCATATGCTCTGGCAACCTCCCCATGCGGCCAGAAGTCCGAAAGAAGCTGGATGTGTGTAATTCCCAGTTCTCTGGCCCAGGCTCTTTTTGAAGGTATGGGATCCACACTTATGCCAAAAGCGACCGTGTTCAGCCTTGAGAACATTTCGTGGTTTTTCTCAAGTGACTTCATCTGTTCTGTACACACGCTTGTCCAGGCAAGCGGATGAAATGATAGGAGCACTTTCTTGCCAGCGAAATCATAGAGGTGCACCTCATTCTGTTTCTGGTCTCTTAACCTGAAATCTTGAATTCTATCCCCGATTTTAATTTCACTCATGGTAAGTTTCCCCAATTTAATAAAATCGTCTATGTTTAATAAATTGTCTGTCTACTGGCCGGTTAATATCGCTGGTCGTTAACATCTTTTAGGACTTACGCGGTTGAAACGAAAAATCAATAGCAGTAAATTTTTAACTGTCTAAAACGTATATCTGACTACAATGTATATTGTGCTTGATTTTGGACATCAAGTGCGTAAGTCCTAATCTTTGACAGCGAAAAATACCAATTGAAGTATAAAAAAGGTTCAAAGATGGTGTAACATGTAAAAATAACGTGAAGAATGGTTCATATCAAAAAGCTATGAAAAACAAAAGAAAAAGTAGTATAAATAAAAATGACTACATAATCAACAGTCTTCAAATGACTATAAAAACTCTGTTTTGCTATCTAAAGCGCATACTGAACTTAAAATCTTGGTAGAACTAATTTTCAATCTTATTTATTTAATTCTCCGAGTTTTTTCTCCTGAGAAGGTTCTTACATTTTTCAATTATACCTTTATTATCCGGTGATGATTTGTTATTGTTCGATGGTTTGCTGTTATTCACTTTGTTGCGTTTCATTTGATCTTGTTCTCTACGAGATGTCGGCTTAGAAGTTGCTTTGGACATTGTTAAACACCATTAAAAAATGATAGAATTAATCCTTCTTAAATTATGTCCGTGAATTGACAATCAACTATAAAAAATGAGTGGATTTGTTGTTTTTGAGTAAATAGAGAAATTCCTATATATGTAATTTTCAACAACTGACGTACACTGTTGTTTCTTGTTGACATCAAGAATTGGTGCAATAGCAGGTGCAATGTTAGTGATTCGACCCTTTTCTTAAGACTGAAATTATGTACCTAGACATACTGTATCATTTAAATACAAGAGTGACGAAAGTCCCTGATAGAATTCTGTTTTATCTCAAAATTATTTCGCTTTTTAAATGTATCTCCTTATAGTAATTATCCATTTGTATTCGGTTAAGGATTTTGAGCTGC
>DATMYS010000340.1:0-3219 GCA_035560835.1 Methanosarcina sp. | reverse complement strand
GTATAAGTTAATTTTTTAGAGCTTAAACACTTAAGGTTATCAAATTGTATCATTAAGAGTTCATTTTCTTGAGGGTATTACCAGCTCAGGATATTAGGATATTATCTTATCCAGCTGGCCTGCCTGAGCTGCTATTTTGATTTCCCTGGCTATTCTCCTTCCAGTTGAGAGGTTTTCCTCCATCAGGTCGGCATAAGGAGAACCTGAAATGTAGAGGTTTGTTCCTGCAACAATTCTGGCCGAGATCTCAAATACTTTAATCTCAAGCGTATCCGTAAAGACGGTTTCAAGGCAGAAAGCCCCTATCATCCCGCCAAAGAGGCCCAGAGATTCTTCAACTACCCTTTCTCCAAGAGAGAAGATAAGGGGCAAAAGGGATTCTCTTGCTACAAGAGGAACGTTTCCTGTGACCACATATGTAGGACGGATGCCTGCTTCTATGAGTTCTCTGGGTGAACCGAGTCTGAAGATCTCATCAGCATTGGATTCTACTCTGCGGTCCATGCTCAGAAGTTCAAGGCTGCCCTTGCTTAAGGTATATCCTTCGTTTCGGATCGGGGAGTAAAAATAATGCAAGTAATAACGGGTTCCGGTGATAAATTCCTGAATCGTGTACTTCTGAGTCTTATCTACAAGTTCATCAAATTCTTCGTAGGTTTTAGCGACGAAGAAACCTTTTCCTCCCTTTGCTCCGTCGTATTTGACCATTACAGGCCCATTGATCTCGTGAGGATCATCAATTTTTCTGGGCATGTGAATACCTGCTCCAAGCAGCCACTCACGTTCTTTATCTCTGTCTGATTCCCATTCGAGCACAGCCCGGTTTCCGAAAGTGGGCACGGCCATCTCTGCAAAATTTTCCGTACCAAGGTAAGCAACTACTGAGCCGTGTGGAATGATGATGGTGTTTTTCTTTCTAAGCTCCTCAGCCTTGTTCATTATATCGGCATAGCTATCGACGATAAGGTACTCATCGGGTTTCGCTTTGGGAAAAGCCTCATAAAATTTTGGAGGCTTGCCAACGCAGATCCCCAGAGTTCTGAAGCCTTCTTTCCGAGCTCCGTCAAAAATTTGAAGGCTCGAATGGGAGCAAATTGTTGCAATTGTAATGTTTTCTAAATCGTAATTTTTCAGAAATTCAAGAACCTGCTGTTTTGTGATCATGATTGGTACCAGCGGAAAATTTAGATTAGTATATACAATGTTCTATTTAAGGTTAAGGGCTGGATTTTATATCTATATGTAGTAGTGAACGAATATTCTACTACAAAAATAAAACTTTATATTGATTAGCGCAAACTAAGGTATACTCTGAGTTAAAAATAGACAGGTTTTTAATCCAGGAAGTAATTATGGACGGGCTTGAAGATCAAGATAGCTTATCGGAAGCCGGCGACCCCCCACAGGGGCCTGAGCAATTGGAGCAGAGCGGCAGGGTGCTTGTTCTCCCGGTAAATGGGGAATCCAGAAAGATCACTCAGATTCTTTCAAATGAAACATCACTAAAGATTCTTGAGTTGCTCGGGAAAGAAAGCATGTCTGCAACCAATATTGCAGAGGAGCTGAAGCTTCCCCTTACCACTGTCAAGTATAATCTTGACTCCCTTATAGAATCCGATCTTATAAAGGTCAAACAAATAAAATGGAGCAAGAAAGGAAGGCAAGTAAAGATCTACGAGTCAGTCGAAAAACTGATCGTCCTCGTTCCTTCGAAAAGCTCCATAGACAGACTCTCTATCGTAAGCCTGCTGCAAAAGTATCTCGGAGTAATCGGAGCTGCCTTTTTTGCAGCCGCTGGTATAGAGTATTTTTCAGCCTATATGAAGGCAAAAAGGGTCATTGATGCAACTGCTCCTTTGAGAATGGGGATAATGAAAACACCTGGTAACTCTTCTCCGGAACAAATGTCTCTGGGAATTAACGAGAGCAATAATATAAGCCCGAAAATAGCCCTCGACCAGCAGATACCCGAAGGAGCTTCGAATGCAAGCTCTAAAGCTCTGGAAGCCGGAGCAGGAAATCTCTCCTCTGGATTGGAAGCTGGCCCGACTGAGGGAGTTGCTGAAGTCCCAATGTCCACACCAGATGGCTTAAATTCTGTACAGGGGGGCTCTTCTATCTCGCCTGAAGGGTTAGCTCATGCAAGCGGGATTCACGGGCTTTATGACACGCTTTCTCTTCACCCCGGGTTCTGGTTCCTGTTAGGGTGCGTTTTTATAGTAGTCGTGCTGATTGTAAGAGAAGTCTATTATAAGAAAAAAGCCAAGTAGAGATTCTTATGAGAGTCGCTTTAAAACTTGCATACATAGGCACCGAATTTCACGGCTCCCAGATCCAGCCCAATGTCGAGACAGTGGAGGGAGAACTCTTCAAGGCTCTTCGGAATCTCGGGATTATAGAAAGCCCCAAGTCTGCGAATTATACTTGCGCCGGCAGAACCGACGCTGGGGTTCATTCCCTAGGACAGGTTATCGCTTTTGACACGGATAAACCGAACCTGGCAATTCCAAGGGTGATAAATTCCGAACTCCCTTCAGGAATATGGGTCTGGACTCATGCGGAAGTGCCCCGAAGCTTTGATGCCAGGAGAGATGCAGTTTCCAGACACTACCGATATATTATGAGCGGGAGAGAGTACGACATCTCGAGAATCCGGGAAGCTTCAAAATTGTTGCTCGGAACGCACGACTTTGAAAATTTTTCGCGAACCAATGGAGAAAAAAGTACGGTTCGAAACATAGAAAGGATCGATGCCCGCGTAGATGGAGAGCTTATAAAAATCGATGTTGTTGGAAATAGTTTCCTCTGGAACATGGTCCGGAAAATTGTAACCGCTCTTTCCATAATAGGCAAAGGGGTACGTGATAACGACTGGCTGCTCCAAATGCTGAATCCGGATATTTATGAAGAAGGAATTGAACCTGCTCCTGCCTATGGATTGACCCTTCTGAAAGTGAATTACGACGAGAAAATAGAGTGGATTGAAGACAGTTACTCTATCAGGAGAGCAGGTGAGCAGAACCAGAAACGTATCCTCAGGCACAGGGTTATGGCAGAAGTGCTGGAAGAACTGATCTCTCATGAGTAAAAAATGCCTTTACAGGGATTCTTAATGTTTCACACTTCACTTTGATTTTACTTTTTTGATTATACTCATAATTAATCAGCTCATGTAAAACAATATAAATAGCTCTCTTCATTTGTATTCGGTTAAGGATT
>DATMYS010000339.1:0-5391 GCA_035560835.1 Methanosarcina sp. | reverse complement strand
ATATAAGCTTGTGAGCATATAAAAAATCACAAATTATGAAACTTTTAACTTGAGCTTTGAAAACAATTAAAAATAAGGGACACAGTTTAAGGTAATAAGAAAAATCTAAGTTCCTACTTTACACTAAAATCGGATAAGATGTCTGGATGTATATAAATTACCTCACCAAAGACTAGGTTTTTCCTTAAAACCTGTCCTTATTTAGTGGGAATAGGTCAATTGGCGTTATGATGTGACCTGCCTGAAAATAGAGAAATGAGTATTTGGAACTATGTTGTTACGGTTTCACTATCCAGCAGAAATCTACTAGAGCGCAGAACCGTAACAATTGGGCAATGGATCAAGTCATCATGTCGTTCTCACTGAGCTAATATTCAATCATTGAATCATTTAAAGCTGTTGTGTATACCAATAACTGATCACATATGGAGTTTGAAGGAATTATTAACGTTCAGAGTTCCTGTTCAATAACTTGGGGATACAACCGGAAATAGTATAACAAAAGAAAATGATATGAATGTATGAGAGTAAAAACGGGCAGGAGAAATAAGTGATAGCCGAAAACCTCGGGTTTTTAATCCATGTTTTCACAATTATCTTCGTTGTTGTCAACCCTATCAGCGCAGTAGTGACTTTCATCTCTTTGACCAGCAAGATGATAGATAAGGACAAAAACGAAATCGCAAAAAAGTCAGTCATACTTGCGTGCGTAATTGCCCTATTTTTTGCAATTGCAGGAAATATCATACTTAACCTGTTCAGCATTAGCGTGGATTCGCTGCGGGTTGCAGGAGGAATCCTGCTTTTCAGCATTGCTTTTGATATGATGCATGCTAAAGTCTCAAAGGGGAGAATTACTGAAGAAGAGATTTCTCGCTCTGAGGAACGAGAAGACATCTGGGTCTTCCCAATAAGCCTTCCGCTTCTGACAGGACCCGGTACAATAAGTACAGTGATTGTCCTGATGGGAGGAACAGAGACAATTTTGCAAAAAATAATAATTCTTGTATCTATCATATTGACGTTCATTATCTGCTACTACATCTTCCAATTCTCAAGGGGGATTCACAAGATGATAGGATATAATGGGATGCTGGTCTTTACAAGGCTGATGGGACTTTTGCTTGCCGCTCTCGCAGTGGATTTAACTGTTAAAGGTATGATAGATATATACCAGTTAACAATTTGAGACAGTCAGTTTTGCAGGCTGTCTCAAAATTCAATTTATTTTCTAACCTCTTAATATTCCATAATTGCCCAGTATCCGGATTTCTACGCGTCATTTTGAGAGCACATATTCCGAGTAGTGTTTGCCTTACCCACAAAATTAGATTCAAAATTAGCACGTAACCACGGTGTTTCATTGCCCCTTTAGCCAAGTTAAAGCCCTGTTTATGGGGTGATTTGCAGCATCTATTTCGAAAAACACAACGTATTATGCAACTGTTTATGTGCTATTTTAATCTTGTGAGCTGCAGATGAGAGCTGTCTGCAGCCTGTTAGGAGATCTGTCTGGAAGTACCAGTGTATCGATTGAGAAAGAGTCACTTTTCGCGAGATGAAGCTTTTTTATTGAAAATGAGAGCCGTGCGGATCTGAGAACATTTTTGGAATCGATCACTTGATACCTCCAAAATACAGATAAACCAAGTATATTATATATCTTTTGGATGTGTTCTATATAGTTTTGTTTTGACTATTTATCTCCGGTTTCGTGGGGTTATTGGCAGGGATGAGACGGACCAACTATCCTGAAGTCTTCAAGTGAACAGTGATGTAAAGAAATGTAAACTGATTTGGCAGCTAATTGAATTATGTTTCTCAACCTGTTTTCAGGATAAAAGTCTGGAAGAACTTGGTCTCGGGGGATCAGGTTAACCTCTGAAAGACAAGATAAGTATAGAGCACTCCTGCAAATTAGCTGAACCTGATAGTGAATGCTGTGCCATCGTTCCTTTTCAATTCAAGTTTGCCATTTAACTGATCTACAAGGGAAATTATCAACTGCATGCCAAGACTATCAAGGTCTTCAATATCAAGATTTTCAGGAATCCCTACACCATTGTCGGAAATGATCAAAATGAAACTGGTACTTGTACTCTCGTAGTCTTCGATTTCAAGTTCTGTGGGTTTTTCCCTGTGAAGTTTGATTCGAATTTCTCCTTCCTTTCTGTCAGGAAATGCATTAGCGAATTAGAAACAAGTTCGTTAATGATTATCCCCAACGGGACAGCAGTATCCATATCAAAGAAAAGGTTCTCTTCCAGATCCATACTTAAACTGATATCGGTATTCCCAAGCCTGTATGTATGGAAAAGAGTATTAGCGAGTTCCTCAATGTAAGGCGAAAAGTTTAGTGTTTCAAGCCCTCCACCTTTGTACAACTCTTCATGGATAAGAGCCATAGATATGACTCTGTCCTGACTTTCTCGGAAGGCTTCAAGGACTTCAGAGTCCTGAACAAGCTCTCTGTTATTGAACTTCTCAGCCTGAAGGTCAAGAAGTGAAGAAATAACTTGCAGATTATTTTTTATCCTGTGGTGAATTTCTTTCTGGCGAGCAATCTCAAATTTTGCGAAATCTTCTTCAATCTTCTTTTTCTCGGTAATATCATATATTAAGCCAATATATTTTTCTGGGCTCCCAGCTTCCCCACAAATTTTCTGATGAAGTTCATGCATCCATTTTATTTTTCCATCATTAGTCCTTATTCTATATTCAATCTCTGCATGATAGTCACCAGGCGACTGTGCTGCTTTTTGTTCTGCCTCAAGGAACATATCTATGTCTTCGGGTACTACAAGCTGTCTCCATGAAGTATACAAAAATAATTCCTCTTCGCTATATCCGGTAATTTCCTTAGCAGCCCCATGAATGAATTCCAACTCAAAATTTTTATCTATCTGGAAAGCAACACCCTGAAAATTTTGTATAAATGAGCGGTATCTTTCTTCACTTAATCTAAGGTTTTCTTCTGCTTGCTTGCGTTCTGTAATATCTTGAACTGTCCCTATAAATCGGACAGGATTCTTTTTCTTACCGAAAACAACTTCGTCTTTCTCATGGACTATGCGCTCTTCCCCATTGGCTGTGATAATTCTGTAATCAATATCAAAGGGCTTTCCTTTTAATGCTTCTTTAGCGGCATTATCTATACGGTCTTGATCCTCTGGATGTTACGTAATTTAAGAAGGTATCGTAATTTACTTTTAACTCTTGAGGCTTAAGTCCAAAAATACGATACGTTTCATCAGACCAATGGAGTTCATTAGTTGCAAAGTCCCGCTCCCAACTTCCAATATGGGCCATTTCTTGAGCTTCAGCAAGATTTCTTTCACTCTTTTTTAATGAATCATACGCTTTCTGAAGCTCTGACGTACGTTCTTTAACCAATTTATCTAAATTATCGAGTGTATCTTTCAGTTTAGCTTCTGCTTGTTTTATCTTTATAATATCACGGGAGATAGCAAGAACGGAAGTCACTTTGCCATTTACGAATTCGGGTACTATTCTTGTGTTGAAATAGTATTCTTTTCCCTGAGGCGAAATATATCGAAATTCCATTGTTTCGGGTTGCCCTGTGACAAAAACTTTCTGGTGATGCCTTTCCCAGAATTTTGTCTGTTCAGGATCTCTTCCTAGTTTACTATGGTTTTTCCCAATAATTTCTTCCTGAGAATAGCCATATACTTCGGCAGCAGCAGGATTGGCATATAAATGACGGTTTTGTCTATCAAAACGAGCTATCACATCAGGAGAATTTTCAGCCAATGTTCGAAACTCGTTTTCTCTTCTAATTAGTGCATCTTCCGTCCTTGATTGTTCCTGTTCATCCCTTTTCTTCTGCAAAGCCTGCACTACTGCCGGCGCAATAGCTTCAAGATCCTCCTGCTGCTCGTAGCTATAGCCACCTTCACGATTTGCAACTGCAATAATGCCAATCTTTTTACCATCTAAAATAAGGGTACGCCTAAAAAAGATGTCAAAAGTGGATGGCCCTGGAGCAGGCCAATGCTATCTGGATGCGATGACGGATTGTTGGTAAAGAAGCCTTTTCCACTGTTGATTACATGGCCATACAGACCATGCAGGATAAGATCTTCCGGAAAATGAATATTCCCTATTTTTTCGTGCATCAGACACTGTTCCCAGCCCATCTTGCTAATTGCTATATCGTGTAATAACCCGTCAGTGCTTATTTCGCCAACAAAACCAATCTGGCTGCTGGTTATTTCCAAAGCCACAGATAAACAAGCAATTCCAAGATCTTCTTCTGTTTCCGCCTTTACAACGCTGCTGAAAATTCGATTAATTCCCTTCAGAACATTGTTGTATCTACTTATCCTGTATTCTTCTTGCTTGCGCCTGGTAATGTCTTGCTCAATAATTACTCCGCCAATAATTTGGCCCTCATTGTTACGAATTGGAGCTGCGTTGTTAAGAATTGTGCCAAAACTTCCACCAAAGCGCTGTATATTGACTTCTTCTCCAACGATTACTTCTCCTTTAGTCAGTGCACGTGATATTGCCCAGTCTTCAGCCTGTAGTCTTTTCCCAGTGTCAGGCCACCATCCTCTGTACTTGTTGTACTCAGTCATGCTATCAGGTCGATTGGGAGGCTTGCCCCAGATAATATTCGCCTGCTCGTTCGTCTCTATGATACGTCCGTTGATATCAGCAATCCAGACTCCCACAGGCATTGCATCGAGGCCCTAAGCCTTGCATGCTCTACTTCCAGTTTCTTTTCGGCCTGATTGATTTTTGTGAGATTTTTCTGGCATGAGTTATCTATTCGCTCCCATTTACCTTCTTTCTTAGTCAAAGTAAATTGGTGGTTTGCAATAGTGTCTAGGATCTCAACTGCATTGCACTTGTCAACTGGATAGGTACAAAGAGCTGTCATTAGGTATTTTTTTATAACAGAATCCAATAATTTTTCATGATCAAAAAAGTCATTTCCACTATACCTAAGACCATCGTATCCACTAGCAAGAGCTTTACTGGTTTTTTCAATCAAATGATTTAATACTGTTTGCGGATCTAAAGTATTCTCTTCTACGTGCCAGTAAGTGTAGGGAATAATCTCAATTTGCCCATTCTCTAGATAAGTGTCAATATTGGGAATAGCCACTTTTAAGGATTCTTTTGCTTCTTCTTCATCTATGAGTTCTGATATGACCCATACACAATACTCGTTATTTTCCAATCCTGCTTTGAAATAGGGAACAAGTACGTCCATTAAATCTTCTTTTGTCTGGTAGAACTGGCAAAAATGTATTCCCCATTGTATGTCCCCAATAATATCAATACCAGAAGTCCTGTTGCAGCTTCTCATATTATTCTCTGATATGGTGTAAGTCAAAAGTTTCTCTTCTTAAATTATTGCTTTAT
>DATMYS010000338.1:0-11001 GCA_035560835.1 Methanosarcina sp. | reverse complement strand
ATAGTAATTTATCTGAAACAAATTCAATTTATGAGATAAGTTGAATTTTTGCATGAGTTCTATTAAATCAATGAGTTCGTTAGATTAGCACTAATAGAAGGATAATAATTGGATATTTTGATATTATACCAGGGGATAGCGGTCTTATGATATCGAAATCAGTTAAAGGGTTAATAACCTCAGGAACGTTTAGAGGGTCCCTCGCTCTCGGAGCATTACTGTCTCTTGCAGTTTTTCCGAAAGGCAGGGCTTCTGGAAAGCTGGAGAAATCCTCTGAAAGTACAGTAAGTAGCACAGGTAATGAAAATAACGCAGGCAACAAATATACTTTCGAAGAGCTTGATTCCGAGAAGATTCCGACGGAATGGAATGATTCATATCTCTTCAGCAGCAGGGAAGATGCTTCGAAAGAACTTGAGAGATTAAAAAAGAGCCCACAAGAGATAAACAAAACTTTCCGCCCGAAATTTGAAAAGTTGTCAGGAGCTATTGTACTTGACTATCTGGAAACCGAAAAGGCTTATTCAAAATCGCTTGATGTCCTGTATACTTATGCATATACTCAACTCAGTAAAAACGTGAATGAATCATTCCTTATTTCCCTGCTTGGAAGTGCTCAGGATCTGCTTACTGAATATGAGAAAGCCAGAGCCTTTGCAACCGTAAAATTGACCTCGCTCGGGAAAGAGGAATGGGACAGGCTTTTTTCCGAAGAACCCAAACTCGAGGCTTACAGGGCTTATCTTGAAGCTAACTATATCAGGTTTGAAGAGCACAGGCCAATGAATGAGGCCCAGGCTGCGTATCTTGCAGAGCTCGAAAACCAGCGCATGAAATTGGAGACTGAAGCGCTTTCCGAAATCACGAATAAAGTCACAAAGGCAGGAGAAATCACGCTTGAGAACGGAGAGAAATTTTCCGTCAATTCCCAGTCCTATAATACTTTACTCTCAACAGACCCAAGCCGGAAAAACAGGAAAGACTGTTATGACAAGAGGTTCTACCACCTGATTAACGAATCCGATTCCATGGCATCCTTATATTCCAGAAAAGCCCAGCTTGACGACCTTGTTGCCAGAGAGTTGAACTACACCGATTTTTATGACTGCAGCCTGTATAACCTCTATCTTACCCATGCCCAGATTGATGACATGAATACGGTTTTCAAGCGGAGGAAAGAGGTTTTTGAGGCCTACAATGATTTCCGAAGAAAAAAGCTCGGGCTTGATGTGCTCAAACCATATGACCTTATGCTGCAATTGACGGATCAGCCTGGCAAGAAGTACGCTTACATAGATGCCTTGCGAGAGATTCAGAAATCCTATTCCAGAATGGACTCCAATTTCAAAGAAATCTTTTTAAAAATGGTAGCTGGTGGTTTCATAGATGTATACCCTGACCCTGAACATGGAAAACAGCCAGGGGGCTATTGCACCGATTCCTGTGCCCTGAAAGCTCCACCTCTGATCTTTATGAACTATGACGGCCTTATCAGAGACCAGAAAACTTTAACTCACGAACTGGGACATGCCGTTAATTTCTACCTAATGGGTAATTCCATAGACTATCTTTACTGCTCAGGTACTATCTATGAAATGGAAATTCCTTCCACTTTCAACGAAGAGCTCCTTGTTGATCACATTGTCGAAAATTCGGATAGGGATACCGCAGTTGCCGTGCTCTCCCAGCAGATCGACGACTACCAGAACTTCTTTACCAGACAGCCCTTGATTACGGAATTCGAATATAAAGCACACCGGCTCTGTGCAGAAAAAGAAAAGGTAAGCGGAGCGGAACTCAATGCTATCTGGACCGACCTCTCTAAAGAATACAGGAGCCACTCAGTTGAGTATTACCCTGAAGATTCCGCGGAATGGACTTATATCAACCATATTTACCTGACAAGTAACTACTATACCTTCAATTACGCGGTTTCAAAAGCAATAACCCTCGCTCTCTTCAAACAGTACAGAGAAAACCCAGACGCTTTTAACAAAAACTATGTTGCATATCTCTCGACAGGTTCGATAATGCCTCCAGAAAAAAAACTCAAGGAATACTTCGGGATCAAAATCAATAGGCAGCTCTTTGAAGATGCAATGGATGTTGTGGAGTCAAGGATTCAGGAATTGTATGAACTGGCAAGGGAAAAATAATTCTAAAGATATTTGGTGGAGAAAAGTCTCGAAAAAAAGAATAACCTGGGTAAGAGGAAGCTTACAGGAAACGTATAAAGAAAAGTAAGAGAAAATGAATCTATTCAAGAACTTCCTCTAACCTCAGTATTGATGCTAACTTTGATAGGACTTACGCACTTGAAGCACAAAACAATAGCAATAAACCCATAACTTTTTAAAATTAATATTTTAACTACAACGTTTAATGTACTTGATTTTGCAGTATAAGTGCGTAAGTCCTATTTGATTTTCAGAACCGAAGAATTTCCTTAGTTTTTACGAGCCGGATTAAAACTAAATGGAGCTTAAATAATCCGGAGCAGGTCTATGCTGATTCATGCAATAAATTAAATGTAGGGTCGGTAAAAAATAAATGTGGAATAGAATCAAAGAGGAATGGTGAAACCGTGAAAGCTCTGGTTATTATGGATATGACTAACGATTTCGTGTATGAGACCTACGAATATGAAGGAACGCTATATGAGGGAAAACTTGTAGCTCCCATGGCAAAGTCAATTGTTGACAAAATAGCCAGGCTAATACTTAAGGTAGTAAGTGGGGGAACAGTCAGCATTATAAGGCTTCCGAAAGATCACCTCAATGCCTTTATGAATCCCGAACTCGAACTGAAGATGGCAGAACTGGGAATCAATGAAGTATTCATGACAGGCCTGGTTGAGGAAGTCTGTATATACATTAATAGCCTGGTTTTCCTCGAAAAAGGGTTTCAAACAAACATCGTAAAAGGGTGTACCGCGCCTTTCGATGAAGAAAAAGGGAGAGAGGCATTCAGGGAACTTACGGAATGCGGAGCAAAAATGGTTGACGATGTTCCAGAAAAAGATATAAAAGTTATTCTTCTTCTGGAAGACGAGCATGATGAAAATTCTGAAGAGATAAAATCTGGAGACTGGCCTCCCCATAATATGAAAGGAACCCCAGGAGCCATGACCGTAAAGCCAATCAGGGATGTGCTTGAGGAAAGGTATAGCTAATATTAAAATGGAAACACCGATAGTTTTGGCTAACATAATACAAACAGTGACAGATGAATAAAAATCATTTTTTATGAAATTAATAAGTATGATTTCTCTTTAATGGATCCTCTAGAAACTCAGTGTGTTCTTGACATAATTCTTTTACACACATTAATTTTTATTATCGATAAGTGTGGTTGGTACCTACGAGTAATTACGGCATATCATGGATGGCCTTAGATGTTACTGCTTATGCCTGGGCTGGCTCTGCTGTGGATGCGCAGGAAGACCTTGATGACCTCGTCGACAAGCAGTAAGGCGATGGCGATGGCGAGGCAGATCAGCCACTGTTTCCCGCTCAGCGAGGTTAGGCTCAGGATGTGCTGCAGGAGGCCGAGCTCGGTTGCCAGGATGGTAACCAACAACGCCAATCCATAGAGGTAAAGCTGGTTTCGATCATGTAAAATGTCACGATTGAAAGCGGTAGCGGTCTCGCTGCGCGCGCTGAGGTCCATGACGATGCTGAGAAGAGAAAAGGCAACAAAGCCCATGGTAGCTGCCTCATAGGAGGTCGCCTCCAGATAGACCGTGGCGATAGCCGTCAGGGATCCCTATGAAGACGATGCGCACCCATTGTGACGGGGACAAGATAGGTTGCTTCAGAGGTCTAGGTTTTTTCTCCATCAGATCCGGGGCTGGTTTGTCTAATCCCAGCGCAACGGCAACCGGGACCGTAATGAGGAAGTTAAGAAACAGGATGACAAGTGGCGTAAACGGCGTGCCTCCCAGCACAACAAACAGTGCAGCCAGCAGGTAGGAAGCAATGAACGCTATAAGCTGTTCCATCTGGAAGCGTACGTAGTTGAACAGGTTGTTATAGATGTGACGGCCATATTCCACCGCCTTGACGATAGTGGCGAAATTGTCGTCGGTCAGGATCATTACCGCCGCTTCCTTGGAGACTTCGGTGCCGGTGATGCCCATGGCTACGCCGATGTCAGCTTTCTTCAGCGCCGGGGCATCATTGACACCATCTCCGGTCATAGCCACGATGTTCTCCTTCTGCTGGAGCAGCGTCACCAGCCGTATCTTGTCCTCCGGCTCCACGCGGGCCACCACACCGATCTGATCCAATTGTTGCTTCAACTGCTCGTCAGGAATGGCGGCAAATTGAGCTCCTGTCAAGGCTGTGCCCTCGATGCCCAGCTCGTGACCGATGGCGGCAGCAGTCACCGCATGGTCGCCGGTGATCATGCGCACCTGGATACCTGCGCTGTGGCACTTGGCAATGGCGTCTTTGGCTTCGGCCCGTGGGGGATCAACAATGCCAACCATGGCCAGGAGGGTGAGATCCTTAACAAGGTCAAGCAACTTGCCCTTTGGATCGAAGGTAGCCGGATCGAAGTCACAACGAGCGACTACCATGACGCGCTCGCCCGTTTTGGCCATACGCTCATTTTCCTGGAGCGCCAAATGTCGATTATCATCGGTAATCGGCTGCATCTTACCGCCCGGTAACCAGTAAGAACCAGCACGTGCGATGAGTACATCCGGTGCACCCTTGACGAAACAGCGAACTACAGGCTTACCCTGCTCATTCTTCATGTTGTGAAACGTGGCCATGAACTTGTAGTCGGAGTCAAAAGGCACTTCGGCCACACGCAGGCACATCTGGCGAGCGCCTTCCACGCTGATGCCGCCCTTCTCGGCCAACACAATAAGTGCGCCTTCAGTTGGGTCGCCGATCAATGCTTCGCCTTCGAGGTGGGCGTCGGCACACAGCGCCATCGGCAGCAGTACTGCATCGAGGCCTATCTTTGAACCTCCGGAATGCAGCAACCGTCCCTGCGTGCTGTAGCCTTCTCCAGTCACTTTATAGCGGTTCTGGCCAGGAACAGTAAACTCGCGCGCTGTCATCTTATTGAGCGTCAGCGTGCCTGTTTTGTCGGAACAGATGGCTGAGACCGAGCCAAGTGTCTCCACCGATGGTAGCCGTTTGACAATGGCGTTCTGGGCTGCCAGCGCCCGCGTGCCCATAGAGTACATTGTGGTGACCACTGCCGGGAGACCGGTAGGGATGGCCGAGACTGCCAATGCCACGCCGGCAATGAAGATAGCGTCCAACGCCTGTCCGTTGCGCAGTCCCAGGATGACCATCAGGATGAAGGCGAGGCCCGCCAGTCCTGCAATAATCATTGTCAGCCGGTCTAGCTGCTTCTGCAAGGGCGTCTTGTCCGCCTCGGTCTTGTTGAGCAGGTCGGCAATGTGCCCCATCTCGGTGTTCATGCCTGTGGTGGTAACGATCATCTCGCCACGACCGCGGGTTACCGACGTGTTCATGAATGCCATATTCACGCGGTCGCCCAAGGGAACCTCGGGATTGGTAACGACAGCTGTATCCTTCAGAGTGGCAACGCTCTCGCCGGTGAGGGCGGCTTCCTCGATCTCCATCGTGGCTACCATGAAAAGACGGCCATCGGCAGGGACAACGTTTCCGGCTTCTATCAATACGATATCACCGGGCACCAGTTCTTCGGCCTCGGTCTCCTTTGCCTCGCCTTCCCGGCGCACACGGACAATGTTTTTCATTTTCCTGGTCAACGCTGCCAGGCTGGCCTCGGCCTTTGCCTCCCCGCGCAGGCCCAGGACTGCATTAAAGACAGTCAAACCCACTAGTACCAGCGTGGTTCCCCATTTTCCAGTGAAAAGCTGGTTAACGACCGCAGCCACCAACAGGATAGTCTGCATTAGATCCCGGTACTGGCGCAGGAAGGCCTGCCAACCCGGCTCCTTTTTCGTACCCACCAGTTTGTTTGGAACATATTTCTGCAGCCGCTCCTGTGCATCTGCAGCACTCAAGCCCTTAGCTGGATCAACTTGGAGCCGGCTGGCTACTTCCTCCGAAGCAAGCGCGTACCATTTAACATATGACTCCCTTTGGACCGGACCCGGTTATTTGGTTTGATTGGATCAGGTGACACGTTTCTTCTCCTTGAGTTCAAAAGTGTGGGGCTTTGACGTCTTCTGGTTGCGAGTAGCCTGCTTTCCGGCATGGCCTTACTTGTTCTTCTTGCCTTTCTTACTGTTTTTCTTAGCTTCGTCCTTGGTGACCTCGCTGCTTGCAGCCCGGGTTTTTAGATCGGCATCAACCTTCGCTTCAGCCTTTATGACGGCTTTATCCTTCAGACCACCATTCTCGTGTTCAAGCTCCTCCTTAGCCACAAGCAAAGCTTGTTTTTGCTGCTCACTGACATTAGGATAGTCCAGGTTGAGGTTTTTCATCGTGTTGTAAAGCACAGCCGCAACAGCCAGTCGGGTGAACCACTTGTGATCAGCCGGCACGATGTACCAGGGAGCCCACTCAGTGCTTGTATGATTGAACATGTCTTCGTAGGCCGCCATATAATCGTTCCAAAAGGCCCGCTCTTTCATATCGGCTGCGGAGAATTTCCAGTTCTTCTCCGGCTCCAGCGCCCGCTCCAGGAAACGCTCCTTTTGTGTCTCTTTAGACACATACAGGAAGAACTTTACTACAATGATGCCGTTGTCAACCAGGTACTTCTCGAAGTTATTGATCTCCTCGAAGCGCCGGCTCCAAATATTCTTATCCTTCAGCGAGGGAGGGAGTTTCTGACCGGTAAGGAACTCAGGATGCACGCGCACAGCAAGGACTTCTTCATAGTAAGAACGATTAAAAATCCCAATGCGACCACGAGCAGGCAGGACCTTGAAGCTGCGCCACAGATAATCGTGATCTAGTTCCTCACCTGAAGGCACCTTGAAACTGTGGACATCGACCCCCTGTGGGTTGACGCCTGACATTACATGCTTGATGGTGCTGTCCTTGCCGGCTGCATCGAGGGCCTGAAGAATCACTAGCAGGGCATATTGGTCTTGAGCCCAGAGCTTATCTTGCATCTCGGCCAGAATCTGGATGCCTTCAGCCAGGGTCTCTTCGGCCTCTTCCTTTTTCATCCATTTACCGGTGAAGCCAGGGTCGTAGTCTTTTTTCAGGTTGATCTTCTTGTCAGGAGGAACCCTCAGGACGTCCAGCAATTCTTCTATTCTGTTTGCCATAATTTAATTCCCTGTATCCTTGTATTGAATGCTCAAGACCTGTCAAACTTCCGAAGGTCTTTTGGATGTGTTTGAGTGGTGGCTCATGGTATCGGCTGTACCGTCAATATGATCCTTGTGATAGATGAGGTAATAATTTTTCCGAAACTCAGATACCCATTGACCTTAAGTTATCCCATATAGTTATGTACTCAACGTATTATAAAGCCAGACATAGTAAGCATCATAATTTGAATTTACATTAAACATTTAACGGTTTAATGCTACTGTTTTTCAGTTCAAATACGTAAGTCTTATCCTAATTGTAGGATCAAGTTAAATTTTAAGATAGGTTCTTATACGCTTCTATAACATCCTGGACTGACTCAAAGATATGTTCTCTACCAATCAATTTTGTTATACCATCCTTATCCAGTTCATTCATCACAGGCTGTACTACATCACTTAGTACTAAAGTAATACCCATTTTTTCCAATTGAGTATAAACATTTTTGAGTGTATCTGAAGCTGTAAAATCTATATCGCCAATGTTCGTGGCAGAAATACAAAACCACTTAAGTGAATTGGCATTTCTGGCAAGTGAAACTACTTCTTCTGTGAAGCGACTTTCGTTAGCAAAATAGAGGTTTGAGCCAAAACGATAGATCAGCAAGCCTTTAACAGCTTGTTGCCCTTCTGTGAGTGGAACTGTCCTTATGCCACCACTATCGTTTAAGACAAGCAGCAAGTCAAGCGGTCGGTAACTGTGGCGCAAGTGAGCTATGATCGAGAGCACAATAGCTACTTCAATACCCTGCTCAACTCCAATAGCTATAACAGTCACAGATGTTATCAATGCGACAGCGAACTCGACAGGCCGCTGTCTGTAAAGAGCAGTCATCCCTCTGGTATCTACAAGACGTAAACCAATAAGAAACACTACCGATGAAAGTACGGCTGTGGGTAAATAGGCGAATGGCTTAGTAAGAAATATCAAAACTATGAGAACAGTGAAGCCCGTTGTGAGCTGGGTAAGTTGGGTATATCCTCCGGCATTTCTTACCATTTCTGTCTTGGTCGGACTGCCGTTAACCACGAAAGTGCCTGACATGCCTGCTGCTACATTGGCGAGGCCTAACCCGATCAAATCCAAATTCTCGTTTAAAGTGTCGGAGAATTTAATAGCATAAGCCCGAGATGTCGCTATGCTCTGGGCAAGGATGACAATAAAACAGGCCACTGATAGATTGAGAACCTTTGGGATATCAGAGAGTGGAACTTGAGGAAAAGAAAGACGTGGGAAACCTGCTGGTATCGTGCCAAGGGTAGCGATCCCATAAGAAGGAAGATTTAATACCCAACTTGCAACAATCGCACCAATTATTGCCAGCAGAGCTCCGGGAACTTTGCTGCTTACCCTTTTACTAAGAATAATTATCCCGATTACAGATAATGAGACTAAGAGTGTGGGAATGTTTGTACGAGATAGGTTACCGAATAAATATATTATTGTCTGCATATGTGTTCCCAATGACTCAGAGGATATTCCAAGCATCCCGTTAAGCTGCGAGATAGATATTTGAATACCGACACCTGTAAGAAAGCCTATCAGGACCGTATGAGATAGAAAATCCGCTAGAAAACCTAATTGCAGTAGACCTGAAAGGAGAAGTAGAATAGCTGCTAGCAGGGCGATCATACTTGCGTATGCAACATATTGAGGCGATTTTGGCGCGGCTATTGTCAACAAACCACCCGCTATAATCGCCGCAGTTGCGGAATCGGCTCCAACGGCTAGATGACGGGATGATCCGAAAATGGAAAAAGCTATCATCGGAAGCAAAATTGTGTATATTCCAGTAACTAAAGGCATGCCTGCAATCTTAGTATATCCCATGACTTCAGGAATGGCAAGAGCTGCGAATGTAATCCCTGCAGTGATCTCCAAGGGTACCTGTTTGAGGTGGAGAGGCAAAACTCCCCGGAAAAGGAGTAAGTGAAGGAACCTTTTAAGATTTTGTGCAGGTTTCATATTCTATCTAACCTATTCGTATAACGGGTAATTTTGGATTGAAATTCATGACTGCAGACAGATCTAACCGATTTAATTTCAATTTGTATCTCCAGACCTTTGACCTTATTTCCCCACCTATTTTCGCAGCCGTAGTAAATAACCCAGATATTAAAGCAGTTTTTGTGTCTAGGATGGTATCTTCAATAAGTTGTACTGCAGCTTAGGAAAGAGAATTGCCTCCTATTTGAGATAGCGTTTCAAGATTTTAATGCCTGCTTTATCAGTACCAGAAAACTTTGATTCAATTTCCATATCTTCCCCTATAATATTCATAACGTGAATAGATATAGTCATTTCTTACTCTTACATTCTGCAGGTAAACATAACTGGAGACATAGAACTTATGCGCTTGAGTTACAAAATCAATAGCATAACCTTTCTGATCTTAAGATAGTAATTTATCCCTAAGAATTGGCAATCAAGGTATAAAATCAAGTACAATAAACACCATGTTTTTGAATTTACACTTTAGATATTTAACGGTTTAATGCTACTGTTTTTTCAGTTCAATACGCACGTCTGATTCCATTAACCCCAAAATCAATTTCATTCTAAAATTCATGAAATTTCAGGACGATTTCCCTTTATCAGCAACTTAAGCAATTATTCGGAGGCAGGGATTGATAGAAGTAATTTGGAGTTTTGGAATGAGCTCATTAACTATGTTTCTATATGTGTTATATTTTTTATTACAACTATAAGCACAATATAGTACGAAATCCAAGAACTTGATTTTTATTTTAGGCATTTAAGTTTAATATGAGCATAGAATAAAATATGGGCTCGAAGTAGCTGAAAAATTAAATGTCTGGGGTATTTTATGGCAAATACTGCAGAAATTAAGATTAGCGAAGCTAATCTTAGAGAGGCTAACCTTGAAAAAGCAAATCTAAAGCGGGTTAGCCTTGAAAGAACTGACCTTATCGGAGCTAATCTTAAAGAAGCTAATCTCGAAGAGTCTGACCTTAAAGAAGCTCACCTTGAAATGGCCAACTTAGAAGGGGCTAATCTCAAGAAAGCAAACCTTAGGAGAGCTTATTTCCCAAGAGCCCAAATTAAAGGAGCTAATATGATAAAAGCTCACATGGAAGGAGCTAAATTAGTAAAGGCTTATCTCGAAGAAGCTAACCTTGCAGGTGCTTACCTTTTTATGGCAAACCTAGAGGGAGCCAATCCTCAAGGGGCAAACCTTGAAATGGTTGACTTCGAGGAAGCTAATCTTCTAGGAACTCACCAATTAACAAGATCAGTTGTCTAAAGTGAAAACACTTCATAATGCAAAACTAGACAAAGAGCTTTGCCTATTACTAAAAGTAAAGTACTCTGTCCTTTTTGAAATCTCAAATAGGTGACAATTAATGATTTTAGTTCCTATTGAATGTTCAATCAACTTCGTAATCCGAATGAAAAGGAAGTGGTCATATGGAGGTCAAGCATTCTGTAGTAGTATCTGTAAAAAAACAATTAGAAACGGCTTTGAACTTTTCGCTATTGCATTTGCTATTTTATTACCGTTAGCGGCAACAGCTTTTGCAGCGTTGAAGACAGATATGCCTATCTGGGAAATAGTTATCTTTGGCATAGCAGGTACGTTGATTTGGTGGTTTCTTTGTTGGTTTGCTTTTTGGGTTATAGTTGAATAAGCTCTATTATACAATAAGCTTTTATAAGTTCCAATAATTGCTTTAGTGGATCATCAGAGAAGCAGTGGGAAAAT
>DATMYS010000337.1:0-9202 GCA_035560835.1 Methanosarcina sp. | reverse complement strand
ATTCAAAACATATAACAGAAAATTACATTGCGAATACATAAAAATCATTTATTAGGGAAAATTAGAAAAACAAGAAATTTAATTTCCGTAGTTTTTTGTAGGTCTTCTACTCTGCGACTCCTTCTAGTCAGCTTAACTTTTTTGGTATATAGGTGAGACCTTCTATAGTAGGACTTACGCACTTATACTGCAAAATCAAGTACATTAAACGTCGTAGTTAAAATTTTAGTTTAGAAAGTTAGGGATTTACTGCTATTGTTTTGTGATTCAAGTGCGTAAGTCCCATATAGGCTTCAATTTCTGCTTCTGTTGGGCCGCCCTCGACTCCTAGGATGAACACCTTACATACCAGTTCATATTAGCTGACAAATAGCTTCTTGAGTTCACTTAATTTAGCTCTTAATCCTTTATTGACATTTATAAAACCCTTGAGTTCTTCTATTTCCTTTTTAAGGTCATCAAGTTCAGAATATTTCAGAATAGCGTTCTGGACTTGTAAAGCCTGAATTAAGGCTTTGATAGAGCCTAGTTTAGTGCTGTCTCCTTCCTGCAGTCTGAACCGCTTAACCTTGATGAAGATAAGTATGACAAATTAAAATATAGGTATTAATCATGCATACATACAATCTTCGTTTAAACTCCCCGATGTGAACAACTTGGCGATTATTGGCACATCGGTATTCTTCACAACAAACAATTCTCTTTTACCAAAACGTACACAGCCGTTATGTATGCTGTAGTTTACCCCTCCTGATTTTAATCTATTCCTTGCTTCATCAAAGTGTTCGTAAGGGACTTGCAAAACGACGACATCGGAAGAACGCACTTTTAATATGCATTCACGATATGCTTTGTTAAGGTTGCAGTCTTGTTGTTCCGATGTTATTTCAGTTATTATAGCTTCAGCTTCAGGTTTATCTGAAGATACTTTGCCTGCAAACTTCTTGAACTCATCCACAGTTACAAAGATCACAGGAAGCCAACACTTAGTTTGAGTATCACTTTCAGAAATATCCCAAGCGAGTGGCAAATCTGGAATACTACCTGAGAAGTGTTCGAAAAGAATGCTCATGCAAGGTACTGGAATAAGTTCTCTCTTTTCAATTAATGCACTTAATGCCAAGAATACTGATTCCGAAAGCCCAAAAGCATGTAAAATATTTCGTTGTTCGGGGTCAGACAAGTTATATTCTCCCTTCCCAAATGTTTTAGATAAGTCAGTACTTGTTGCAAATCCTACACTTTCTATAAAACAAAGAATCTGTTGTTGTAAAGGACATGACTTTAATATCCCAACTAGGTCATCATTCATCTCTAAACCCCCCATACTTTTGTAAACATCAATTACGAGTGAAAGCTGCATTCTTAGATTATAGCTTTTAGATAGCAAAGTGAAATCGAAGTTTAAACATATTCCTGGATTTCGATATATACACAAACATATGTATTTGAGATTAGTTCTGGTCAAAAACTTCAATTCTTCCCTGAAAATCCTCCCTGACTTCTGGCTCTGCCTTATGTAATTCATTCAATCGAACCATTACTTATATAATTTTTTACTACAGAATCAGGTCTTGGATTATATAAAATTTTTGAGGCTCAGGTGTTGTTAAAACTAATAAATGAAGCCAGGAAAAAAAGAAGAATAACAAAAAGAAATGAAAAAAGAAGGAACGAAAAAAAGGATAACAGAAAGGAGTAAAATAAGGGGGTAAAATAGGAAAACTGAAAGTGAAAAAAGAAGAAAAACATAAAGAAGAAAAAAGTAACTCTAAAAGAGAAAACAGAGAAAAATTAGATAAGTCTGATCTCTATCGTTTCTCCCTTATCCTGAGCTTCCAGAATCTCGGATGCAAGGTCCGAATTTGCCCTGAGTTTCACATCTCCGTGCCGGCTTACGGTTGCACTGAACAGGTATTGGTCTTCAAGGTAAATTTCCACATCCTTTCCTGCAAGCTCCGACGCCCCAAGAATAAGGTGTTTCTTATCTCTTTCGATAAAAGGGTGAATGGAAGAAACATTAGGTACTTCCTCAAAGCTGGATATTCTACGTTTCTCTTTGGGAGCTCTGCTTTCAGCTCCGTATTTACGGCCTTTTGCGGCTTTTGGAGCTTCAATCTCCAGTTCTCTTACATCAATATGCAACCCGAGAATATTCTCGATCCGGTCAATGACATTCCCACCTTTGCCAATAACTTTTCGCACCTCGTCTTCCCGGACCTTTACAATTGCACTGTCGTCTGAAGTCACTTCAACTTCAACAGGGCCGGAGGCGTACCTGCCAATAACATTTCTTATCTCCTCTTCCGCAAGCTTCCAGGCAGGTTTCCTGAGTTCGGTAGAAGGCCCTACTGGCATAACAACAACCTGTTCACCATAGGTATAGATCTCATATTCGACTTTTCTTGTCTCAAAATCTGCAATAACAATTACCGGTCTCGCAAGGTCCTGTTCTGTCATTCCATGAGGGACTTTAACCGTAAACTCAAGTACCAGAACCTTTGCCACTTCTCCTTTATCAATGAAAATAACAGTATCTACTACCTGGGGGATTACACCCAGTTCGACCCTTCCGATCAGGCGCTGAATTGCGTCCACTGCCCTGGTCGCATGTACTACCCCAATCATTCCCACGCCTGCAAGGCGCATATCCGCAAAAATCAGGAAATCGCCGGTCTTCCGAACTTCATCATAAATCGTATAATCCGGCCTGACCAGGAGCAAAAGATCCGCGGTATTCTCCATCCTACCATTCAGAGGCGAATACTGGGTAATTTCAGGAGGCACCTGAAGGTCTCTTGGGGATTCCATCGTTTTAACCACCTGCCCACGGTCATTCAGGTATCGGGCAACTCCGGCGGCAAAAGTAGACTTTCCGGCTCCGGGAGGACCGGCGATAAGAATACCACGCTGGCTTACAATCCGTTCTTTAAGTTTATCACTCAGCCGGTAGTGTTCAAGGTCAACAACCACAGTTGGTCTCACGACAGTAATTTCCATATCATCGGAAAAAGGCGGGTGAGCAATTGCAATTCGCATATTCCGGATTTGCAGAACCGTAGCTCCACTTGAAGACATCTCGATAAAAGATTCGGGGTCCAACCTGGCCCTTTCAATAAGTTCTCTCGAGATACTGGAAAGCTCCGCAGAAGTAGCAGGTTCATCACGAATTTTTACATAGCGTATATCCCTCACAGGCCCCTTCTTAGCCATGGGAGAGACTCCATTTTTAAGATGTACGGACATGGTATCGTCCGTGAAAAAATGCTCTACTTTGAGAGACTTAAATTCTGATGGGTCCAGAGTTTTGGGATGCATGTATTCGACATTAAGTCCCTTTGCTTTAGCTATAAGAGACTGTACCCTGTCTTCGCTTACAAACAGACCTCCGACCTCAATCGCTGTACTTCGGATAAGGGCATCTACCCTGCCCTCTTTAGAGAGCTTGATCTCCTCAAGAGTGGGCTGAACTCCGCTAAATTGAAGAAGAATTTCATCCCTTTCTGCAAGCTTGCGGAGTTCCAGAAGCTCTTCAAGCCCTTTAAACCCTATTTCTCTGCCCTTATTTGCCTGAGCTTCAAGTTCCGAGACTACAGCTTCGGGAATAATTATTTCAGCACCCTTGAATTCCCCGCTTCTAATGCGAGACGAAAGCCTTCCGTCAATAATCACGCTTGTATCCGGAACGATTCTCCATATCCGCTTCTCATCAGCCATATAAATGGATATAGAGCCGGGAAGTATATAATAAAACCTTTGGAAAATCATAAGTTATTTCCTAATGGTTGGCTGGCACCCAATCTTTATTTGTTGTTTGAACATAAAAATAAGTCAAAAAAGAGGCGAAAATTGGAACTAAGGTTAAACTCAGTTTAAGGTTAAACTCCTAACAAAATTGATACCGTTTTAAATTAATTCACTTTATAATATTCAATAAATTTTTATATTTTATTTTAGAAATCTCCGTCCTTTTCCGCAATCATCAACCCAAGAGTCCTGAAAAAGTTCAAGTTCGGGGTTATAATGAGCTCTGGAATTTCATTTGGATGAAAGGTTAAGTATTCTCAATTCCATAGTCAATATAAAGATCTCTTGTCTGTATACCTTTAAGTTTAACTATAGTCTTAATAGACGAAGAGTATATACGCAATAATATCAATGCATATTTCAAATTTTGAAATATTATTTTAGGTTATGAGTTGTTGCAGTTAAGAATAATCAATGTCTAATCATCTATGGGGCCTGAATGGGATTATGAGCGCAAAAATGTATAAATTTCCAGCAATAAACCCTAATCCTGTTCTCAGTGTAGCAAATAATGGTATGATTATTTACTCAAATGAAGCTAGTGAGCCTATATTAAAAGAATGGGGTGTGAGGTTAGGAGAAAAACTACCTTCGAATATCGTAGATCTTGTGCAAAGGTTAATCTCCAGCAATAGCTCAGAAAAAATGGAAGTTAAAGTAGGAAAGAGAGTATACTTGCTTGCTTATCACCCCGTACCCGAAGAAGAATGCTTAAACATTTATGGATTCGATATAAGTGAGCAGAAAGAGCTTGAAGAAAAGCTTCGAGAGAGTCAGGAGAGTGAACGAGTTCGCTCTGATGAACTGGCAGCAGTACTGGATGCTGTGCCTGCAGCAGTGTGGATAACACACGACTCCCAAGCGTTTCGTTTAACTGGTAACCGGCTCTCCTATGACTGGCTCCGACTTCCGATGGGTTCAAACATGTCCAAAGCCGCTCCAGAGGGGGAGAGACCCAAGACTTATAGGATGTTAAAGGATGGTGTGGAGGTCCCGCTTGCAAATATGCCGGTGAGGATGGCTGCTGCAGGCACAGAGATACATGACTACGAGTTCGACCTTGTCTATCCTGATGGCACTATGCGGCATTTACTGGGTAACGCTAAACCCCTGCTCGATGAGAAAGGTAACCCTCAAGGAGCCGTTTCTGCATTCGTAGACATCACTGAACGTAAAAAAGCAGAGGAAGCTCTTAATAAAGCATATGAAAATTTAGAAGTAAAAGTTAAAGAGCGGACAGATGAGCTTGAAGAAGCCCAAAGAATGGCTCATATTGGAAATTGGGTTTGGGATATTACGACTAATAAAGCTTACTGGTCTGATGAACTATATCAGATTTTCGAGCGCAGCCCTCATGAATTAGCCCCATCTTACGATGAATATTTGAGTTATGTACACCCTGATGATCGAGAAGATGCGAATAATGCACATAAGGAAGCTCTAAATGGAAAACCTTTCAACATGGATCATAGGATTATCTTGGCTAATGGAGAAGTGCGCACAATTCATATAAAAACTAAAGTTATTTTTGATGAAAAAAATATCCCGATTAAATTGAAAGGAACGGTTCAGGATATTACTGAACGTAAAAAAGTAGAAGAGAAAATTCGCTATCTAGCGAATATTGTAAAATCATCAAAAGATGCTATTGTAACAGTGTCTCTTGATAATATTGTTACCAGCTGGAATAAAGGGGCAGAGCAGATTTTTGGTTATGCAGCTGAAGAGATTCTGGGAAAAAAAGTATCAATACTCGAACCAGAAAATCTTAGAGGGGATATAAAACAGTTAGTTGAAAAGATTAAGCAAGGGAAAAAAACCAAGCACTATGAAAGTTCAAGGTTGAAAAAGGACGGTAATATAGTAATTATTTCAGGAACTCTTTCCCCAGTTTTAGATATATCTGGAAAGCTGACTGCTGTCTCAGTAATTGCCAGAGATATCACTGAAAGCAAAAGAACAGAAGAATCTCTAAAGAATTTCGAAATTGCCCGTAAAAAGGAAATTCACCACAGGGTCAAGAATAATCTTCAGGTAATCTCCTCCCTGCTTGACCTTCAGGCTGAACAGTTTAGAAATCGCAAGTGTATTAAGGATTCGGAAGTTATGGAAGCTTTCAGGGAAAGCCAGGACAGAGTAACATCTATGGCTCTTATTCATGAAGAGTTATATAGAGGTGGCGAGACCGATAGACTGGACTTTTCTTCCTATATCAAAGAGCTTGCTGATAATCTCTTCCTGACATACAGGGTAGGAAATAAAGATATCAGTTTAAAGATTGACCTGGAGGAAAAAGCATTCTTTGATATTGATATCGCAATTCCATTGGGAATAATGATTAATGAACTCGTTTCCAATTCTTTTAAATACGCATTTCAAGGGAGAGATAAAGGGGAAATTAGGATCATACTCAGAAGAGAAGAATGTAATAATACCAGTTTCATTCTGATCATCTCAGACAATGGAATTGGTATTCCTGAAAACCTTGATATTGCAAATCTTGATAGTCTGGGACTTCAGCTTGTAACGACCCTTGTAGAGCAGTTAGACGGAGAACTTGAACTGAGAAGAAATGGCGGGACTGAATTCGTGATAAGAATTACGGTAGGAGAAGAGAATAATAAGGCGGGTACTGTGTAGTCTACGAGGGTTAAGATAAATTTTCAGCATGTATTGAATCCAGTCCGAAGGTCAAACTCCGTAGACTATACAGAACCAATTTATTGAAACCCGGGTTATAAACACTGTAAAAAAACTTAAATATTTTTAATACTTACTTAAATATTTTTAATACTTATATTTGTATGCAGACCTTTTTCCTAGGTTTTGGCCTGTAATCATAAGGGGCAGGTCTTACTGTTTTACCCTGTCCTCTCAAGCTAGGGCGGGCCTCATTCACCCGCCCATCTACCTTTCACTCAGTCTCTTTCTTCCCAGCTTTTACCTGCAAAGCTGTCCACAACCTGCTGCTTCATAAAGAATTTTATTTACGGCTTTCATATTACCTGGAATGTTATATTTATAATAAAATGTTTGGTCGACACCGACGAAGAGTATTTTTCGATTTCCTTTCTGGTTCGACATGTTTTCAATCATTCGATGTGCTGAGTTGTTGCTTGATCGTGGCCCATATTGAAAACCAAAATAAAGAACGGCTCTAATATAATTCCCAAGACACTGTTTATTGATTGCTGCTTATCGTTGTAAGACAGGTAGTACCTTTTTCTCGAATGTTGCTGTTCTGACTATTGCGATTTGCATTAACTTCTCACCTTCACTATGCATTTCATGGGATTGTCGCCAATTGTGATCGTATTTGGGGCATGGCCAGGTAATAGAAGATCCTCAATCATTTTGTTCAGCCTCCCGTCTCGAGTCGCGTGATATGCTAACAACATCTCATAAAACTTCGGCTCCACATATACTGCCATATACCTGCTCGCACCCAACTCTCTCTCAGCGCTTGCTTCGATAGCATATACCTGTTCTATGTTGATCGGTACCGGGTGGTAGTTCAACCGCGAATACAAAATATCCCTGATCACATCCGATCGTGCACAGGATCGTGTATGAGCCAGTGAAACGATTCGCGGAAGAATATTTTTGTCGAAATCGCGAGATAAATTAATTTTCAATAATGCCATAAAAACATATATTAGGCGCCGACTATATATAAGTTGAGCCAATTTCAAAACAATACGTATATATGGTTGAATTTGTGATTTCCATATATTTTTTTGTGGACTATATTGTTTGTGTAGATCCGCGAGAAATTTTGGCTACTAGCGAGGATATGCTTGCCACAAGAGCCTTCTAGGAACCTCTTGGAGATGGCTTTGGTAATATGGTGAACACAAATATCCTTGTACAGCTCGTAAAAACAATCAAAAAAATGATGAAAATCGCCGGCGTTTCATCAATCTACCGGATCGGGAAGAGACGGACTGCTCGCAATTATAAAATAAGGGGATTTTGCCGTTTCTGGCACGGAATGTCTCTCGGCCATGAGCCTAGCTCTCTTTGGCATTGTCTTAATCTTTCTTGCGCCAAGTGATACATCGAAGCCTTCGTACAGACGACAGGCATAGAGACCAAGATATTTTAGCCCTTTTTTTGTGATTTTGTACCTGTAGGCTTTGTCTGTCACTGGTTTCAGTCGCTGAAAATAGTCACAGTTCTTCTCCCTATAGTGATTCATCACGACGCTGATGTTCACAAGCGGAAAGCCGAGCTCGTCAGCTATTTCCCTACAGGTCAGTGGCCTGCCAGCATCGAAGCAAGTAAGCATAATCCGGAATTTCAAGACGTTAATCTTGTGATATATTCCAGTTGCCATGCTTTCTATCGCTCCTACAACCTCTTACAATATCGTTCAGCCCTTACAGGTGTAAAGGCTCCAGGTTTGTATATCGTTGTTCTTTGCGAGCGGTTGCAATATCCAAGATCTTTACCACTGTAATAACGCCTTCAATAACGCCAATCACTATGAATATCCAGAAAGCATATCCCGCAGTAAATGTTGCAACCTCAGTCTGGATTCCAATAAGGCAAGATATGCCTGAAACAAACCAAAGAAGTGTCGCTACTACACCTGATATCGCATCGGTGTAGTTATTCCAGCCCTTTGAGAGCCAGGAATATCCTGTGCATATTGTTGCTAGAGCTATGAATGCTAACCACATTTGAACGGGGATCAACATCTATATCATTCCCAAAAATTAAAGTTAGGGAAAGGTTTCCTAACTTTAATTTTTAAATGGATTTGATTATCTCTTTGGTGAACCAAATATATCCTTGAAGCTTGCTACCTTTGTTTTTGAAACCAACTGCTTATCCTTAGCCCGAGCTGCCTTCTTGATTAAGGTTCGTTCGTCCCCTTTCTCTCGCTTCTTTTGCTTCGCCACTTCAGTATATTGGAATGAGAAAGCCCGCGATTTCGATGAGAAGCTTGGGCTGGGATTTAGTGAAGGGCTTGAACTCGGAGACAGGCTCGGACTCGGGCTTGGAGAAGGGTTGTGACTTGGCGAAGGCGATACCGAACTTGGAGACACTGGACTCGGAGATATAGGCGAGGGTGATATAGGACTCGGAGATGGCCTGTACGGACTTGGGAATACCGGACTCGGGGAGATTTTACCCGGAGATATCGACCCTGGAGATACAGGTTTAGGTGACATTGACCCTGGAGATACTGACTACCGAGATGGATTTGGCAATATCGGACTCGGCCGTACCGATTGAACTTTGGGGATGTCGATTTTGGTAACTTAGATTTTGTGTTTGAAGACGTCGGTTTAGACGATGTTGATTTGGGGTTTGAAGATCTCAAGCTTGGAGGATCTGTTTCAATATGGAATTTAGATTAACCAATAAAAATATATATATTAAAGAAAGC
>DATMYS010000336.1:0-4736 GCA_035560835.1 Methanosarcina sp. | reverse complement strand
TTTACATTCCATATATTTGCTTTACTTTATCCCGAGGTAAACATGTCCGAAATAATAAATGTTAGCGGCGGTCCGACAAAACCTGAAATCATTGCTGTGTCCCTTTCCAAACTCGGGCTGCGGGACGGAGATCGTTTTGCAGATGTAGGCTGCGGTACAGGCTCGGTATCGATTGAAGCCGCAAAGCTTGCCCGAAACCTCACTATCTATGCGATAGATATACGAAATGAGGCTCTGAAAGCCACTGAAACGAATTTTAAAAGTTTCAATATAGAAAATGCCAGGGTTTTAGCTGGTGAAGCCTCGGATCTCCTGAGTTCAGAAAATTTTACTGATTTTATTGACTGTGCTTTTGTCGGCGGAACAAAAAATATTGGTTCCATTCTTGAGACCCTTGTTAAGAAGAAAGCTAGAAGTATTGTGGTAAATGCCGTCCGAATAGAAACAGTTGTCAGGACAATTGAGGCAATGAAAAAACTTGGAATTTTTGATGAAGTAGTTCATATTTCGGTTTCGAGAAGTGCACCAATTGCCGGAGAAACGATGTTCAAACCTGAAAACCCGGTATACATCATTGTCGGAAAAAAACAAAACTGAAAATTATCTTATAATTTAAATCTGCTTTACATTTATTTTTATATTCTACGGAGCGATAGCATGTTAATCGGAGTAGGACTTGGTCCCGGAGACCCTGAACTTCTGACCCTAAAAGCAGTGGACATTTTGAAAAACAGCGATAAGGTATATGTGCCAGGCCGCCTGGCAAAAGATCTTGTGGCTCCTTACGCAGATGCAGAAATCCTTGAGTTTCCCATGATAAGGGATATTGAAGTTCTCAATTCTCTCTGGAAGGAAAATGCTGACAGAGTGGCAGAAGAGGCGAGAAGAGGCACTGTAGCTTTCGGGCTTATAGGCGACCCAAACTTTTTCTCCACATTTTCCCATCTCAAAAAAGTAATGCGTAAGCACTATCCAGACGTTGAGCTTGCAACCGTGCCTGGTATAAGTTCGATCACGTCCTTTGCTGCCAGGACCGATGTTGCGGTTGAGAGCTCTTTTGAGGTCAGCGACGGTTCTGATATCGGATATAAGATTCACCTGAAGGCTACGCAACCGAAGTCCATAGTTAAACAGCTTGAGACTGAAGGATATACTGAGTTTATCTTTGCAGAAAGACTCTTTTCGGACAACGAGCTTATAATCAGGAACAAAGAAGAAATTCCGGAAAAGGGAAATTACTTCAGTATCATCTATGGAAAAAAGTGAAAGTACCCTATGTAATATTCGCGGATTTCAGTATGTAATTTTGGAATAAAACACGAAAGCAGAGGGAATGGTCAGATGGAAAGGAAAGTATATTTTGTGGGAGCAGGCCCAGGAAACCCGAAACTCATTACCGTACTCGGACGTGAAATGCTTGAAAAAGCCAACCTTGTTATGTATGCAGGCTCTCTGGTAAACCCCGAAGTGCTTAATTACACACACGGAGAAACAGTGGACAGCTATGGGTTAACTCTCGAAGAGACTACTAAAATTATTGCGGACGCGGTAGATGCCGGAAAATTCGTTGTTCGTCTCCACAGCGGAGATCCTTCTCTTTACGGCTCTGTCATAGAGCAGATGGAAGAACTTAGAAAGTACAACATCGAAGTCGAAAGAGTTGCCGGGGTTTCCTCGGTTTTTGCAAGCGCTGCCGCTCTCGGTACACAGTTAACTCTTAACGGCGTTTCAGACACTCTCATTATTACCCGTCCTGCCGGAAAAACCCTGGAAAAAGACCTTATCCCCGAGCTTTCTGCCTACAATACTACTATGGCAATTTTCCTTGGCACGCAAAAAATCAGGGAAATTATGGAAAAAGTCCGCTGCCCGAAAGATACGCCTGTTGCAGTAGTGTTTCACGCATCCTGGGAAGACGAAGAAGTCATTACCGGAACTGTAGAAGATATTGCAGACAAGGTGAAAGATGCAGGGATTACACGCTCAGCAATGATAATTATCGGTGGGGTTGTTGACCCTAAAAATTACAGGAGGTCCTACCTATACGGAGTAGCCCAGGAGCCGTTGTAATAACTTTTGAACGAAATCGGGAGATTGCGGCAAGGATCGCAGAGCACCTGAACGCAGACCTGCTTCTTTACGAAAAGAGAATATTCGAAAAGGCTTTTAAAAGCTATGGAGCAATAGTTGCGGTTTTTGCCACAGGCATTGTTGTAAGGGATATTGCTCCTCTTCTCGATAATAAGTGGTCTGACCCTGCAGTGGTCGTAGTTGATTCAAACCTGAATTTCGCAATTCCCCTGCTAGGGGGGCATCACGGGGCAAATGAAATTGCCCGAAAGCTTTCCGAACTCGGAGCAGTACCTGTGCTTACAACAGCGACCGAGGTTCACGGTAAACCTTCAGTAGAGGGTATTGCTGATAAGTTAGGCTGCGAGATCTTCAACAAAGAATCTACTGTGGCTGTAAACTGTGCACTCCTAGATCAGGAAATAGAGGTCCTTGAGGTTAAGGGGCCCAAAATTGTTGTTGTAGATGAAGAGGTATCCGTACTGATAAGAAAACGTCAGGAGAACACAGAAGTCAAGGACAACAACGAAAGTAAACAGTAATTGAGCTGGAAGTTGACTGGTCTGCACTTACGCGAATTAACTTGGCAGGGAACTGCGTTGATAATCAGAGACGATAACGGATGATTATAGGAATCGGAACTCGCAGGGGCATTACAAAGGAAGAGGTTATTGAAGCCGTAAAACAGGCTCTCGATGAGTGCGGCCTGAGCCTGGGAGAAATTACGGTTTTAGCCTCTGCGAAACTTAAGGAAAATGAACAAGGGCTTCTGGAAGCGGGAGAGACGCTTGGCATTCCGGTGAATTTTTTGCCGGACGAAATATTAAACAGCTACAATCCTCCTTCAGTTTCCCAGGCTTCCCGTTTCGGGTTAAAAGGAGTTGCAGAACCTGCAGCTCTAGCCCTTTCTGAAGAAAAACAATTGATTTGCAGGAAGAAAATCTATGGCAGAGTCACAATCGCAATCGCAAGATAAGGCAACCAAAGGAAAACTTTACATCGTAGGGATAGGTCCAGGGTCTGTAGAACAGATGACGGTCAAAGCCAGGGATGTAATCCTTAACGCCGATTATGTACTTGGGAACGGGACTTATCTGGACCAGATAGCAAGCCTCCTCGGAACTCAGGAAGTTATCCGCAGCTATATGGGTAAAGAGGTAGACAGGGCAAGGAAAGCTGTGGAGCTTGCAAAAGTCGCAAATGTTGCCATGGTCAGCGGTGGGGATACCAATGTCTACGGCATGGCAGGCATCGTGCTTGAGGTTGCTGAACACGAGAGGCTTGAAGTAGATATCGAAATTCTTCCGGGAGTTACGGCAATTTTAGCTGGGGCAAGTATGCTAGGTGCACCTGTTGTAACAGACTTTGCAGTTATCAGCCTCAGTGACCTCCTGACTCCCTGGGATGTCATTGAAAAGCGGCTTAATTTTGCTGCAGAAGCCGATTTTGTGATGGCACTCTACAACCCGAAGAGTCGCAAAAGACAGTCTAACTTTTCCAGAGCTATCGAGATTATCCGCCAGTACAAGGCCGATTCTGTGCCTGTAGGACTTGTGAAGAACGCTCTGAGAGGAGATAGTGAAGATAGGATCATAACCACTCTTGGAAAAGTTATGGAATACGAAGATTGGGTAGATATGAGCACCACGATCCTTATTGGAAACGGAGATTCTAGAATCTGGAGCTCTCAAAAGAAGGACTTCATAATCACTCCCAGGGGGTATCACAAAAAGTATGACTACTGAACAGAGTGCTAATGAGAAGGCCGGAAACCTCGATAACCTTGAAGAGTTTACCGAGCTTACGGTTGAAGTAGATCCCGAACTTGTAAGTATTTGTAAGGATTCTGGGGCAAGAACTGAAGAAGCAAAAGCCATTTACATGAAAAGCCGGACAATGATTCAGGAACTCATCGGCAATAAAACTCCCGAAGACCGCTTCCGCCAGCGCTGTGTTATTGCTACCGGAGATCTTTCCGTTGCAGATATCATGCGTTTCATGCATGATCCCATCTCTGCAGGTGTGGAAGCGATAAAAAAAGGCGCCCCGATTTTCGTGGATATCAATATGGTAAAGGCCGGAATTACAAAAGCAGGGCACAAATCCGAAATTATTTGCGTGCTTGATGAAGATCCAAATGCTGAAATCGCTAACAGGTACGGAATCACACGCACATCAGCAGGTTTTCTCGCTGCCCGAGAGCGGCTCAACGGGAGTATTATTGCAATTGGAAATGCACCTTCTGCCCTTATTATGGTCTGCAAACTTATCGAAAAGGGTGTGAGGCCAGCCCTTATTATCGGGCTTCCGGTAGGTTTTGTAAATGCAGCTGAATCCAAGGAAATAGTCAGAAACCTGAAAGTTCCTGTACCCTCTATTAGCTGTGTTGGAACAAGGGGCGGAACCCCTATGGCGGTTGCATGCGTAAATGAGCTTGTTGCAATCGCAAGAGAAAGTGAAGACGAGAAAGAAAGTTAAAAATAACACTTTCTTTAGTTTTTATTTCAATTTTTCGTCCAGCTTTTTGTTTTCAATGTTTTTTTCAGTTAACTCTTATTTCCCAGTACCTTTTTTGTTGAGGCTATCCCAAAACTTCACTTAACCTCATTATTGCTGCTAATGTTACAACTCCATAGTAAGATATTTCTTTTATCTCATATCTTGGA
>DATMYS010000335.1:0-4817 GCA_035560835.1 Methanosarcina sp. | reverse complement strand
GTCTGGGCAGTCATCTGCCACATGTAAACAGGAGAGCCAAGTACAACAGTGTCTGCAGCCTGGATCTCTTGATAAAGTTCCTGCATGTCATCGTCTATTGCACAGCAGCCTGACTCCTGGCATCTGAAACAGGCGTCACAGCCTTTAATATTTACAGAGGCTAGATTGTAAATTCTTTTTTCTGCACCGTTTTCGGCAGCTCCATCTAGAATTGCGTTTACAAGTTTTGCAGTGTTTCCATTGATATTAGGACTACCAACCAATCCAAGAATTTTGATGCTAGAACCCCCGTTCAAACGTTTAAAAAGTTTAACTTTTAAACAAGACAACAAAAGTATAAATGTTCAATAACCATAAAAAGATTTCTCTTAATTAAAAAAATATGCAAGTTCATTTGAGATCTCGGCCGAAAACAGGAAGACGAAAATGGAAGATTAGAAGGAAAGCAGAGGAAAAGGTAAGTTGTTTCATAAATCCATCAGAAAAAAGATAACAGAAAAGGGAATGGAAAAAGAGAATGGAAACAGAGAAAGAGGAGAATTAATTAAAAGAAGATAGAAAAGAGAGCTAACCTTTTTTTGGTTTTTTTCCTGTCTTCTCTACTAGAATTCAGTTTTTTTCAATTCAATTCCTCTTTGACTTAATTTCTCTTTCCTTTTAAAAGGGCAAAAGCTCCAAGCCCCGCAAGAATCACTGTGAGGGCGTTAACTCCGGGAATCGGAGACTCCTTCTCTTCTGGCTGTGTTTGAGGCAGTTCTTTATAGGTATCGTAGTTAAAAATCGAGACTCCCAGGAAAGCCGAGTCATTGGAATAATAATCTGCGAAGCCGGCAAAAAGCTGCTGTATTGAATATTTATCCTTAAAGCCTTCTTCCACAGAAATTTCTATTATTCCTCTTGAACCCGCGCCTCTTATTTCTCCCATTTCGAGGGCAACGGCGTCAACAATACCTGAAACGGAATTAAGCTCTTCGGTTTCTCCAGGATAAGCCCTGATAATGAAGGAATCAACAAAAGGAGCAATTTTCTCGATCTGCGATGTAGTATAATTAAGTGGAAGGCTTGCTGAGATAGTTAAGTCTTCTTCGGCCTCTTTATTGGCTGTCTCAAACAGTGTTCTGTAATCGATTGCACTTTCTTCAGAGCCTTTCCAGGCAGAAGAGTTTACGTAGATATCAATCCCGTCAAAGGGAGCAAGGGACTTTTCATTATAATCAAGTGTTGTGTCCAGAGAATTCTGGCAGAGATTACCAGCTCCTTTTTTTGTGCAATTTACGTCTTCTAGGAGCACGGCATGTACGGAGATTCCTTTTTCATGGGCCATTTTCACAAAGCGCTCGTATTGCCATACATCTTCGCTGTCTACGCTAAGGAAAATCGTATCTATGCCTGAGGAATTCAGTTCATTCACAAGGGCAGAGAAATTGGACTCATACGGGGAAGAAAGCTTGATTCCGGAAATTCCGACCTTGTATTCAGAGAATAGGCGTTTTGGAGTACCTGTCTCACTCTGGCTCAGATTTTTATGCGCTTGCGCACCTTTCTCGGAAGCAGAAGTTTCGGAATTTAGCTCGGATCCAGATGAAACTTGAGGCTCGGAAACGTTTTCAGAGTCTTTTTCAATATTATTTTTAGAGGTATTCTCAGAATCATTGCCATAAGAGTTTTCAGAGTTATTTTTAGAGACAAACTCTAATTTTATTTCCAAAGAGTTTTCAGAGTTATTCTCAGAAACGCTTTCTGAAGAAACTTCGCCTTCTTCCTGAGCTGAAATGATCTTCACCGTGGGTTCGGCTCCGACAAATTTTCGAACCAGCGCGTAGTCGACTGCCATATAGCCTGTATTCTTCGAGGCATCCTTGTAGGAAGCTGCATAAAGGTAAACATGCATTGGGGAATTGGTTACGGAATCGTTTGAGGCGAAGTCCATTCTCGGGTCACGGATACCATTTTTAAACCATGATACTTTGCGAGTATTGTTCTCCTCATACCAGGCAATTCCTGAGATATACCATTCTCCTTCAGGAATATTGACATCAGTGAGACCATAGAGATTATTTTTTTGCTTCCTGTAAATAGTCTCCATGTTCACGCGACTTTCGTTGGCAAGCTCGGTCTCATGCTTGATTTCGTTTTTTTTGCTGTCTATCTGATCTATGAAACCCTGCTGCAACACAGGCCCTCTATTATCCGCGCCTGTGGTGACTTTCATTCTTTTAACCACAAACATAGAATTGATGTCAAAATTTTCTTTGCTGTAAATCATAGAGGAATCATAGGCATGAGCCTTGGGAGCTGAGACATTACAGATCCCATTTTTAACTTCAACCAGACCTCCTCCCGCACTTTCAGCGTTCCAATCCAGCTCGTTGAGGTTATTGCCTTCAAAATCATCAAAAAAGTCAAAAGTTTTTTCTCCACTGCTTACGGCTTCGGCTTCGGGGTTCCCGTACCTCATGAGAATTTTAGCGGTTTGATTTGCAGAGAGAGACGGAAGCCTGACCCAGATAAGAGCTTCCCCGTTTTCTGGATCCCAGGTTTCAATCCAGTAATTAAGTGTTCGATCTCCGGAGGAGAATCGAAGGTCTGAGCCATCACTTTTTGCCTCTGAAAAGTTAAAATTCGAAGAGTTCAAACTGACAGCGACAGGGTACCCTTGCAGGTCTTTACCAGCATTCTCAGTAACCAGGATTTCCTTGGAGCAATCCCATGAATCCTCTGTTGTGGAAAGACCCGGCGTGCTTTCCGTGGCAGCCAGGGCACAGCCTGTTAATAGAAATATGAAAAATACAGAGAAAATAATATATGCAGTAGATCTTTTTGCTATCATTAGAAGCCTCTCGTAAGCCCTTTTTACACCCGATTGAGCATTAATATGAAAATCTTGATAGACAGTGATTAGTTACCTGAAAAGAATAAACCTTTTCATTAATTCCTGTCTAAAATAATAAAGATAATAATATTAGTAATTGCAATAAAAATAAACTCAAATAATGATAAAATCCAGAGCACGAAATCCGAAACAGTAATAAAGAATCTTTGCAATTACAGTTCCGATGACTCTTCTATCCAGCACCGAACTTAGAAAACTTATACAGGCAAAGCCCCCTTTGCTTGAAAATGCCGTTGATATAGAAACCCAGATCCAGCCTAACGGACTTGAGCTTACCCTGAAAGAAGTGAAAACAATAGAAGGTTCTGGAGCTGTGGATTTTGATAATTCTGAAAGAAAACTTCCAGATGGGAAAAACCTTGAATTCGGGAGTGACGGTTGGATTCACTTGCCTGAGGGAATTTACAAGGTGCTTTTCAATGAAATTGTGAATATTCCCATGAACCTGGCTGCGATTGCAAAGCCGCGGTCAACTCTTATTCGCTGCGGAGCTACTCTTGAAACCGCGGTATGGGATGCCGGATACAGGGGCCGCAGCGAGTCGATGCTGGTGGTTTACAACACTGCAGGCTTCAAGCTGAAAAAAGACGCCCGAATTATGCAGCTTTTATTCTATACCCTGGACGCGGAAGTAGAAAAAGGGTATTTAGGGATTTATCAGAACGAAAATACAAAATAAGTTATCAAAATGTGTTTAAGTTTTTTCTAACTTTCTTAAACATTTTCCAACTCTTTTATGCTTATTCAAAAAAGTTTCTACACTTTTTTAAGCTTTTTGGTCTTCTGTTCACGAAAACCGAATTAGTGGAAAGTAAACAAGAGAAATCCTGATATTTGGTTCCTTAGAAAATATACTGATAAAGTTTATATCCTCTTATTCGAAATATGCAGCCTATGAACACTATAGGTAAATCCATAAGGATGGAACGTATATTCAATCGAAATACAGGTAATGCGATTATTATTCCTATGGATCATGGAGTAGGCGCAGGTCCAATAAAAGGGCTTAAAAACCTTCAGGAAGCTGTAAACAGGGTTGCAGAAGGAGGGGCAAATGCCGTGCTCGGGCACATGGGGCTTGCCAAATACGGACACAGAGGGTACGGGCATGATGTAGGCCTTATAATACACCTTTCAGCTTCAACTTCCCTTTCCCCTGATCCTAACCATAAAGTTCTGGTAACAACTGTAGAAGAAGCTATAAAAGTCGGAGCCGACGCGGTATCCGTGCATATTAACGTAGGGGCTGAAGACGAGTATGAAATGCTGCAGGGACTGGGTTATGTGGCAGGAAAGTGCGACGAATGGGGAATTCCCCTCCTTGCCATGATGTACCCCCGCGGAAAAAAGGTCCGCTCTGAATATGATGTGGATGTCGTAAAACATGCAGCTCGAATCGGAGCCGAACTTGGAGCCGATATAGTCAAGACAAACTACACCGGAAGCCCTGAAAGTTTTAAAGAAGTAGTTGACGGATGCCCTGTACCCGTAATCATCGCAGGCGGCCCGAAAATGGATTCTGAACAGGAATTGCTGGAAATGATCGAAGGGTCTCTCGAAGCCGGAGGAAAGGGAGTTGCCATAGGAAGAAACGTTTTCCAGGCTCAGGATCCAACAGTCCTTGTCCAAAGAATTGCAAAAGTAGTTCATGAGGGTGTGAGCGTGGAAGAACTATTAAAATTGGGCAGGTAAGCCTGAAGGTTAAAAATCCTGATGTAAAAATTAAAAGATAAAGTTTAACCAGAAAGAAAAAAGCGGAATTTCTAGAACCGAAGGAAGGTAAGGAGAGTCCGGTTTCACTCTTGTGAGGTTTCACCCTTTCCAGTGGAAATGAAAGGGTTACAATTTTTTTATACAGATTTCCCCTCCAAAATTATGATAAACGTACCATATATAATCGGTTATGAATAGAACTTAAGAATTT
>DATMYS010000334.1:0-2961 GCA_035560835.1 Methanosarcina sp. | reverse complement strand
TCTTCTTTTATTGCAAATATTCTCTAAAATTTATGAAACTTTGATACATTTACAAGCCTGCAGGCAGCCGGCCAAGGTGCATAATATGGAAAACAATCTGCTCGATCTAATTCTTCTTTCTGAAAAAAGAAAGAATGTGCTGCTTCTTCTGCTTGAAGGGCCAAAGGATATCGAAACAATAAAAAAAGCCCTTAATGCCAGTGCAACCGCAGTCCAGCCCCAAGTAAAAAAGCTCAAAGAGCAGCACCTGGTAATCCAGGAAAAAAATCTCTATAAACTGAGCGAGATAGGCAGAGTTGTGGTTGAGAAGATGAAGCCTCTTGTAGACACGCTTGCCGTTATCGAAGAAAATACAAATTACTGGTCAGAACGGGAAGTGAACGAGATTCCGCCTTTTCTCCTGAGAAGAATTAGCGAGCTTGGGCACTGCACTATAATCGAACCTCAGATAGACTATATGTTTGAGCTGATTCCGGAGTACGTCAAAAACGTCCGGATGGCAAAAGAGCTGAAGGTTGCAATATCATATTTCCACCCTCTTTTTCCTTCTTTTTTCCTGGAAATTGCCGAAAAAGGAATCCCGATATCGCTTGTACTCCCCGAGTCCATCCTGAAAAGATGGATTGAAGATTACAGGGAACAGACCGAACAATACCTTAAAAAGGAAAACGCTAAGCTTTTTGTCTGCACGGACTGTGAAAGGATACCTGCCGTCGCAGCCGCGGATAATTTTATGGCGATGGCTCTTTTCCCGAAAAATATGGTTTTTGACCGAAAGTATGTGATCTGCTTTGAACCAGGATCTCTGGCCTGGGGAAAAGAACTCTATGACTATTATGAACAACGCTCCAAACAAATTAAGAATATAGACAACTACACCCACACATAATCTAGGCAAGCACACCCAATGCATAATGTTGATAATTATACCAGTGCACCCTGGCCAAATAAAGTAAGGGTCCGAAAGTCAGTCTGTCTGGGAATGACGGTACTGTTATTCCTTCCAGCCGCTTTTTCAGAGAAATTCCCCAAAACCTGCTTTACCTTCTGCATATGCTTCATGCCAGCCTGAAGGTATGGGCGTTTTTTCGTACAGTTTTTTCCTCTGAGCCTCAAGAAGTTCCGGAGCCTTTCCCATAAACTCTGCAGCACACAGCACCTGGGTTTCTACCTTTCCGGCCAGCTCTTTTAACCAGCTATACCCTTCAAAAGACCTGAGCAGATGATGGTCGAGAATCAGGGTATCCACATTCCCGGCTAGAAGGAGAGCATTTTCCAATGCCTCTTTTCCTGCTTCAGGGACACGGTGTGAAAGATAAAGAGGAGGGCCTGAGGTAAAAACAATTGTGGGCTTCCAGGCAAGCACCTTAAGGACAGCTTCCCTGTCCAGAAGCTGGATATCCGAAGCATGGACAAAAACCTTATCTCCCTCGCAGATCCGAGTCATCATGACAGTCCCAAATCCTTTTTCCCTGACTCCATGAGGGACAGGAGAAGAAAACTCCATATTGCCAGACTTCATACCTTCCGAAGCCGGGAGAGGGAAACCCAGAAAATCAGAAAGTTCACGCCTCCGTTTTGAAGATAGGCCTGAGATTTTTTCCGGGCCTTTACACCAGAAGTTTATCCCTTCAAGCGAGGGGAGGGCTTCCATTGGGAGCTGATACGGATCTTCAGCCCTCATTGGCATATGGTCTCCGTGAAAATGGCTGATAACAACATCTGTAGCCTGTCCAAACGCAGAAAGAACTGTTTCTCTTATCCTGAAAGCAGCAGCAACCTCTCTTGGGTGGGGAAGTATGCCTGAACGTAAGCGTGCAAGTGCAACCCCGGGATCGATCAGGATTGTCCTCTCATCTGTCTTTACAACACAGGCAAGGGATCTTGCCCCAAAAGACTCACACCCGAGTATTTCGATCTTCACATTTTACTCCTTTCAAGAAAGGTATTCTCTGGAAAACATCTGTACAGTCAGAACAAAGTAGGAGAGCAGAAGAGGGCCTATAACGATTCCTAACAGTCCAAAGAGAGATATACCTATAACAATCCCAAGCAGGGATAGAAATGGATGGATCTCTCCAACTCTTTTCTGGATAACGGGCCTGAGGAAATTGTCAATAACACTTATAAAAAGCCCGGCTGCAAGTATAGCGACAGCTGCAGTATACTCCTCCTGGAAAAACTGGACAATGATTGCAGGAATCCAGACAAGAGGTGATCCGACAACTGGCAAAAAGGATAGAATTCCTGCAATGAAACCCCAGAGGAAAGCTCCCTGGATATTAAAAATAAGAAATACTATGGTCAGAATTCCACCCTGGACAAGAGCAACTGCCCCGCTGGCGATAAGAGTCGTCCGAACAATTCTTCGGAATTCATCCAGAAGTGTGGCTGTATTTTCTTCATTGAAAGGAACTGCAACAGAAATCTTGTGCATAAAGTCCGAATCTTCTCCGGTAAAGAGGTAATAGAGCATAAAGTACATTATCAATAGCCCAATAGACTGCTGGCTCAGGCTCTGGAGTGAGCCAACAATGAACAGGCTCGTGTAATTAACGGCCTGTGAGGCAATTTCCATTGCTTTTTCTTCGATCTTGGTTTGGAATACATCTATAGGAATATTCAGCGTTGAGAGAGAATTAGTTAAAAAGTGGCCTCCAGCCTCAATAGACGCAAGAATTGACGCCTGATTAACTAAAAGCTGCTCGATTTCGCTGACAATTGTATTCAAAAGAAAGTAGAAAGGTATCAGTACAACAAAGATAGAAATTATTATAACGAGTACGGATGCGAATTGCTTCCGAAGCCGTATTTTTCTTACGAGAAAATGATAAAGAGGTCGGAATATAACGAAAAGGATTAGAGCCCCAAAAATATAATTTAAATAAGGAAGTGTAGCATAAGCAATAAGCACAGTCAGGACGATAATTATGAGAAGGGCCAAAGCCATCTTTACAGCTT
>DATMYS010000333.1:0-24237 GCA_035560835.1 Methanosarcina sp. | reverse complement strand
TCAAACATAAATAGTTATTTGTTAAGAAAGTAAGAAAGTTAAAAGAAATATTTTATTCATATTATAATGTCATAGAGCAGTGATTATTTAGAACTCGAGTTTCTATTACTTTTAAAGAATATATTACTTTTATCTCTCTTGAGACTGCACCAACTAAGCTTGATCTATAAGAAATATATCCGGTAATAATTAAATAACTTAATCCCGGCCACTGAAAGCCTGAATATTGCCCCTCACTTTCCGGACTCGATTACAGGTCAGGCTATTTTAACCTGTCGGGTTATATCCTTTATAATGCCCTGGAAATGAGTAACTTCTCCTTCCTCGTTGCGCTGGATAAAGGTTTTCTCGTCAATCCAGCGAACGTCAGCAGTCTGAGTAAGAATCCGGTACTTGCGGTTGAACTCCTTTCCTCCTTCTTCACAGTTTTCCTCAAGTTCAAGTTCCACAAGGAGCAGGTCTTCGGGATGGATAATCTTCCCATAAAGGATTCTTCCGGAAATGAAGTCCTCGGGAGCGTACCCGAACTGCCTGACATTCTCAGACACATATAGTGTGGGCCAGTATTTTTCAGCCTTCCATAGAAATACTACCATTGAACTGTTGTTAATTACAGTTTCGAGGGCTTTCTGTTCCTCAAGGAGGGCTTTTTGTTTTTCCAAGAGGGCTTTCTGGCTTTGAAGGGCATCCCTCAGAGATTTTTCATTTTTAACCTCTTGCGTAACATCCCTGACTATTCCCTGGAAATTCACCACATTTCCGGTCTCATCACGCTGGATGAAGGTCTTTTCTTCTACCCAGCGAACTTCTCCCTTTCCGGTAAGAACCCTGTATCGCTGTACAAAGCTGTCATCTCCAGTCTCGCAGCATCGGGTAAGTTCCTTTCTAACCCTGTCTATATCCTCGGAATGGACTATGTCTGCATACATTATTCTTCCTGTAAGAAAATCTTCTGCGCTGTACTCAAGCTGGGCTACATTTTCCGAAACATATTTGGCAGGCCATTTCTCGTCCGGGGTCCAGAGAAAAGCCATAACCGAGCTGTTATTAATTACGGTTTCTAGAATTTGCTGTCTTTCCAGTGCTTCACCAAGAATCAGTTCGTCGCTTTCAGCCAGTTGATTGAATCCCATAGCTACTACCTCTCCAATAACCCTTCCGGATCCAAAATCCTTTAACCGCCTCAGGTAATATACACTTTTTAAATCCTTAAGCAATATATAATATATTTTGACATCTTATAAATCATGTCTTTCTACACACAGGAGAAATGTTCTGAGTTCCAGAATTGCAGCAGGAAACAAAGAATATATCTGGACAAAGGAAAAACCGGGTAGAAGACATCTGACATTATACAGCAGACCAGGGGGAGAACACGGGAGATATTTCGGGGTATTTAGAGCTTTTGGGTAACGCTCCATCTCCAAAATTCCAGCACCAGGGTGTAGGCTTTCCAATACCCATATCAGTGTAATACTATTATGAGAGACTTTGGAACAGACACCTTTTCTGAAGTAAAAGAAGCATACTGGTCATTGAAGGTTCCAATGGAGCTTTGTAGCGCTATTGGGAGCTATACTGAGATGGAATTCTTTACATTATAAATAGCTTTCACATCTATGCAATTTTTTTGCAATCCTTAGGCTGATCCATGTCAGTTATCTATTTCTAAAGACTTTCAAGAAAATAGTTTTATGAAGATAAACCAAATCTTTATATATTTATTAAACCTGTTAAATAGTTATATGAAGAAAAATCTGCGCTCAGCCTGTTTGCTTATTCTTTTCTTCCTCTCTTTTATCGCAGGATTTGCGGGTTTAGGAAGCGCAGAAAATGTTTCCTATGATTATTCATTTAACGAAAAGAATTACACTGGTAAATGGAATGGTCTAAGTTCCCCGGCAAGTGAATATAAAATCTGGGGATATCCCAACATGAATTATACTTTTACTACAACATACAACCGTTCGCTATTTTCAGATAAAAGAACTATCGTGTTTTACTGGGATTGTAAGAATAATACATCTAATTATAAAACTGTCCAAATGAGCAACGAAAATTGTAGTATATATAATGGAGCTTATCATTCAAATTGTACCAACAAATGGGATAAAAACGGTACTTATTATGTTTCTGTAGGAGTATTTCAGGATGGAATTCCTGTAAACGTTTCTTACTGGACTACTGTTGAGATCAGCAACAATACCTACATAACAGTTCAGAATTTCTCCATGCTGGACGAGAAAGAAGGATTTGACAGTAATAACAGTGCCCACATTTATAAGATTTCAAATTTCACTGAGATCATGCTGGACGGGGAAGAAGAGTTTAATTGTAGTAACAGTACTTATAATGTTTTAAGTTTGGATAATTCCTCTAAGAATTGCAGTTACTGTGTTTACAAAGATAACGATTATTCTTTCTCGACTTGTCTCAATGCAACTTGTCGAAAAAGTGAGAATATTCGGACTCTATCGGAAATTAAAATTCGGCGTTCATTAACAGCCAATGATATTGAGAATAATCTATTGGAAACCGATACTCGGACTATAGGGGAAACCACTACTGTAATTAAGTGGGATGATAGTTCTTCTGACAATAGCATTTTTGGAAATATATCTAATGAAACGGTAATATCTGATAATAACGCATTCATAATATCTGATAATAGTATTGCATATATAGAATGGAATAAAAACTTCACTCATGAATGGGACAACACAGGCATAAAAAATATTAATGCTATAACTTTTCATTGGGATCCTTTAGATGGGAGCGAAAATTACTCAAATTCAACTAATAAAAGTGTGTTGATAATACAGGATCCAAAGAACTTCGTTTTCTATCCTTTCATAGGAGTTTCTTTTAATTTACAGAATTGGGGAATCCTTTTATCCATTCTTGGATTAGTAATATTCTACTTTACTTATACGAGAAATAACGTTCCTATCAAAATTGCCCTATTTGGGATGAAGCCTTTTTACCTGAAATCGGTAAACTCATTAACGGGAACCTTTATTTTTGTGGCTGGAATATATTTGTACTTCGTATTCGGAAGGTGCCCCTGGGACATCCCGATTGTTAACGGTTTACCCAGGCTTTCAAATATGTATTTTGGCATATTATACCGCGAATATGGCATTAAACAATGGAGCATTCCCTATCTGTCGATTTTGATTGGCATGTTAGACGTTATTATTTTATCTCTAATTATTCACCTGATTGCAATCCCATTTTACAAAGGAGAATTTAAGATTGGAGAATTCTTGAGAAGAAAGCTTTCTTCTACTTCAGCTCAGCCTGAGTTGGTTTCATATTCAGTTGAGAATAAAATAAATCAGGATAACTAACTGCCTTATCAAAAAAGAGATGGCTTCCTCGAAATCCGAAATAGAGAAACAAGATGGATTCATAACCTATATATTATACAGCCTGATATATTATACAGCCTGAAGTATTATTAAATGAGACTTGAAGAAAAGGAAAAATTCAGTATCCTTTTCTTAACTCGATTTCCTTTTCTTTCCCATCTTTTTCTATCAGGATTTTAATCAAGAGTTCGAATGTTTTTCGATACTGCCCAGGTGTATTTTAAAATGACCTTTGCTTCTCTCCCGATCAGGCTCTTAATTCCCGGGATATATATATCATCGATGTAAGTCACGAATAGAGGCACTCCGGTTTCCCCTGCAATGTCTTCGCAGTAGGTGATAAGATCCCCTTTCGAGACTTCAAAGGACTTCAGTTCTTCGTTTTCGAAATAGAGTTTAATCTCAACTACAGGCGGCTTTAAAGTGCTATCGAAATTTTCCACTTCTAGGATCCAGCCACCACCGACTTCCCATTCCGTGTAAAGTTGTTTCGTTTCGTCTTTATTCTGTTGTTCCCTGACTATTTCGGCCAGTTTTTTCGGATTTCCGTTCAGGGCAACATCATTTCCTATCCTGGCATAATGGTCTCCTCCGCGGATGACTCCGGACTCCATACAGTTCTTGGCTCCGGACTCACAAAGGCCGTTTTCCACGAGCTTTACTTTGACTTCCCGGTCGGATACGAACCTGTATTTCGTTAGAGTAACATCGGATTTGACTTCTTCAGTCCCGTAGCGTTTGTCAGCCCTTGAAGCCCACCAGCGAACCCTGATTGATCTCCTCTCACTTTCATCTTTGAAAATTACCTGCACGCTGAACTTGCCCGAAGAAGCATCAAGAATAGTTTGGAGCTGGAACCCCGAATAGCCGTTTTCCACTCCGGACCCTGCAAACCCTATCAGTATCTGGTTTTCTTCCGTTTCCATGCCCAGTTGAACGAAAATGGGGCCCGTACCTAGTTTTGGATCGATAAGGGGCGAGGTTATCGAGTTTACGGTTGGCTGCTTGAAGTACACAACACCGGTTGCGCTGGTTATCGTTGCAGCTTCTTCGTTCCGGGTCTGGAGATAACGCTTGTGGGAGCTTTTTTCGTCATTAACCGAGAGGTTCTCATTAACTGCGGCAAAAAAGACTTTCTCATCGGCCTCTGCACATGCCGTACATGATACGGATAACTTTTTATTTTCGTTTTCTGCCGGAGGCTCAAAGGTTGCAATTACCTCAAAATCCTCCAATATTCTATTAGGGCAGGCAATCTCCTCACAGCTCAAGGGGTTTGAGGCTGCTCTTACAAGTTCCGAGACTACAGAGCTGTACCTCAGGTAAAGGTAGGCTGGCTTTATTAATTCCTGCTTCTTGAAGGGTACTCCTTCCAGGGTCATAACCTTTTTTTCTATATCTACAGGCACAACAATTTCCCTGCCAAAGGTATCCAGGGCTATGCCCCCGTCCCTGAACCTTATCTTTACCTCACCCGATTCTTCCGGGAACAGCTCAAGGTTGGAGAACCCGCATATGAGGCCTTTGCCGTGAATAAGTCTATTAAGCAAATAACGCTTCCCGTTAAAGTATTCCTGCTCGAGCTCGAAATCCCTGACGGTCATCAGTTTTCCATAAAAATACCTGTTCCGCTGGAACTGATGCAGTGAGAATTCATCTTTTTCCTCTTCATTTTCTAACATGTCCAAATCTCCTTTAGAAATAATCCAGACCTTTACTGGAAGTAACCTTGTCCAATTGGATGAGTATGATTTCTATCTTCGTCAGGCAACATCAGGTCTTTTTTCCACTCCTAGCGCGGTATCCCTGCTGAGGACAGAGTATTTGCCAAGCAGGAATTCTGGGCGTCTCAACCTTGTATTTTTACCCAGGTAAGTATGGCCGTCCAGATAAAACCAGGGTTCAAGCACCTTTATTCTGTAGATCGTATAGGCAGGTTTCTCTTCTTCTATTATATCCTTAATAAGTTCCAGCTCAGCTTCTTCCAGTTTTTCTTCAAATAAGACGACAAAACTGAAATTTTCTTCCCCAAAGAGGACATCATGCAGGGGAACTTCCCTCCTGCCGGTTCCTTTCCCGTCAGGAAGCTTTACTCTTGCTTCTTCCGGAGGGAAAAAGAGAAACTTTTTTTGTTCAGGATTTCTATTTTTCTTCGGGCTTTCATTCTTTGAATTATCCCCTTTCTGGCTCTCATGCCTTTCATTTTCCTTTCGATTTTCATATCCAGATCTTCTTTTTATGCAGCCTGCAGGGAGATTTTCAATTATGATTGGTTTTTTCCCGATGTAGAGGTAAATGAGATCCTCAAGCCCTTGCCGGGTTCCTCTTTCCCTGTACATTGAAACAGCCTGGGAAATGAACTCCCTCTGCTTCGCCTCTGAAATTTTTTTTCGGGCTGTACTTTCTCCTCCTTGATCGGCGGCTACCCAGCTCGCCAACCATTCCAGAAATTCTGGGGGAGTGCCTGCAGCGTCAAACCACCTGCCCAGGTGGTCAATTGTAAAATCGATTTCGAAAAAGAGGCTCTCGAAAATCGCAAGAAAACGGTCAAGGAAATCCCGGTTTGCAGGATTTTCGCTGTAAACTGAAGGCAGGTATTTCAGATAGGAGACCTTTGGGAAGAAAATTGTGACCGTAGAGACCTCTGGTGAGAGCTTTTCAGTTCCTACAAGGGTGATCCTGAACCAGAGATAACGCCCTTTACGCTCGGTCCTGAAGAGGGCATCCCTTTTTTTCTCTCCCTGAGCAACCGAACTCCCTGGAAGCCCTTCCTCCCATTCGCTCTCTGGGAGTTCCTTCAACTTTTTTTCGTCCAGAAACTCGTCCGAGATGTAGTAGTGAAATTCGACTGTTGTCCCTTTGGGAAAACTGCCTCCCAGCATAAAGCGGTACCATCTGGTTTCCTGGACCTGGCTGTCAACAGGCTTTGAAAGGTACATCCCTTTGAAAACCCCTTCAGGATCAGGGCTGTATTCCTTAACATACTGGAGGAGTCTCAGTCTTGTTCCGGTCTCACTGAGCAGGTACATATTGTTTTTTGAGTCATGAGTCCGCTTTCTGCTAACCATCCCTTGAATAGAAGAGGTAATATCCCTTTTTTCAGCGGTACCATCGGTTCCAAATACAAAATACCCTGCCTTACTGTCAAAAATCTGCAGTGTCCCTTCCTTATCAATATAAATATTTTCTGGCTCCTGTAATTCGACCCTCCCTATTTCGGAAAAAACCCTTTCTCTGCTGGAAAGGGAGAGTTTGAGCACTCGCTGCCGGCCTTTTTCCAGGACATACAGGTTTCCGGCATAATCCATATCAAGGTCTGTGATGTCTTTGAGAGCGAGCCTATCAGGCCCTTCAAGAACGGTCCAGAGAATTTCAAGATCTTTTTTTCTAAAGGCAACAAGAGCTTCTTTTTTCTCCCCGTCAGGAGCTCTCAGTGTGCCGATAACGTAAACCGAATTTTCATCGACAGCTATCCCTTCAGGGTTTTCAAACACTGAAGCCAGAGCTCCTGATCCGTAAGCAGGAAATCGGAGCTTTTCAAAGTCCCTGTGGCAGGGGATAATGGAGGCACTCCTTCTATCAAGGATATAAACAATGTCGCACTCGTCGGTATCAACATCCCGCATTTCCATGTCAGGTTCGTTGAGGATATCGTCCCCTGGCTTATAGAGCTCCCTGAGGGTCAGACGAAGCCCTTCTTCAGTTAGCTCCAGGTTTTCAAGTCCGGTTTTGAATTCTTCGAAAAGAGACTTTGTGTTGATCCTTTTATACTTGCTCTCCTGCATGCTCCTCTCCTGCAAGCCTTTTCAAAAAACTGTTTGACTGCAAGCCTTTTTTGAAAAGGCTTGAGCGAAAAAGCTCTTTTAAAAGCTTTTTTTATTTGCTTTCCTTCAAGCCTTTTTTGAAAAGGCTTGAGCGAAAAAGCTCTCAAGATTACATTTTTGATCAAACCTTTTTTAAAAGATTTGACTATAAGCCTTTTATGAGAAGGCTTGTATTTCCACCGAATGCTCTCCTGAATAAACCGTAGCTATCCTTGAAGTCAGTATCAGGTCTCCATTTTCATCCGAATTTGCCCCAGTTTGGGCAGAGATGTTCATTTTCTTTATAAGATCCACGCCTTCGGTTTCCATAATCAGGCGGTAAATTTCAGAGCGATAAACCGGTTTTCCCACGGGCCACCCTTTTCCATTTTGACCTCCTTTTGCCGGGTGGAGATAGAGATTAAGTTTTTCAAGGATCAACTTCCGGATTTCCTCCTTGAAAAAGCCTCTGGAGATCCCCAGGGTAACCTTAACCTCAACCCTGACATATACTGGAGAAACCACATATACACGCGTCCCTAGCAAGCGGTGTTTCTCTACGTGCCTGGCAACCGCTGCTCTGAAACCAGGGGAAGGCTCGGGCGGAGTTTCTAAAACGTCAAGCGGACTGAATGGAATTATAACTACCGTTACCACGCTCTCCCTTTCAGCCTGTCTGTAAGGGTCGAAATTGGGGATAACTTTTGCCTGTGCTATCCTCAGGCCAGGAGTTTCCCGCGCAATATATTCGAAATCCTCTGAATTAACTGCCCTATATGGGACTTTCAGGTCCCTGATGAAGCGCTCAAAGGCCTCAGCTATGCTCTCTTCTCTCTTTCCACCGACTGCGGGCTTGAAATTGTTTATTGTCAGGCCCTCAGCTTTTTCCCCTTTTACTGCCCATCGGGAACCTACAGGCAGGTTCCCCTGATCTCCTTTTGCAGTCTCGTATTCAAGAACATGGATTTCGATCCCTTTTGGGGGCACTTTTCCCTGGAGCCCGTCCCCAAAGCAGATTTCTCCTTTCATACTGTCCAGTATAAAATGAGGGCTTTCGGGACCCGAACCGTCAAAATCCTCCATTTCCTTCCATGATTCTCCTGAAAGGACCAGTTTGAGGCTCCCTCTGACTACCGGAGTTTCAGGCAGTTTGAAAACCTGTCCGGGAAACCCATTGCTTTTTTCAAGCATCCCGCCAATCACTCTCTTTTTCTGGATGACGGTTGCCACATTCAGATTAATCTTTTCGATCATTGGCGGATATTCATACTCTGACTCCAGCAGGGTGCAGCGCAGCCAGAAATATTTTTCTTCGTTTTCCTGGGAAAGCAAGGTCTCGAGGGATGAGCATATCCAGCCTTCAAGGTCCGTGAAAAGCAGGCTGCCGCTTTTCCTGAAGTTATGTGTTCTATCTTCAGGGAAAACTTCCTTCCATTGTTTTCCTTCAGGGGACAGGGAGATCTCCCATTTCAGTTTTGCATTTTCGAAGGAATATTCTTCTTCCTCCCCATGTTTTCCGGGTTCTGGAAGGTTCTTTTCATAGAGGTAGCACATTAAGTTTAGTGATTCATAGGGATACTCCAGGTCCGTTCTTACGTTTTTTTGGGTTTTAAGCTTGAAGCCAAGGTACAGCTCACTATTTTTCCTGGTCTCCAGGCCAAAAGGTGCGAAAAAAAGGTCTTCTTTAGAGTTTGAGACTGTTCGATCGAAAACCCCTTTAGAAAGCTTTGAAGCCTGTGAAAAATCCCTGGAGGAGGCTTTAGACAAAACTACTGACATTTCATTTACAATTATTTTTTCGAGCTGAACAGGAAGAATAGTAATGTTCTCAGAAAGTTCAAACTCGATATTCTCACCTGCCTTTTCGGCCAGAAAACCCATGCCTTTCTCGAGATGTATTACCTCTTCCATCTCAAAACTGAGGTCAACAGTAGCAGGTAAAATGCCCTGGGGCCTGATCCCAAGCAGCTTCAGGTATTTGAGACGATGCTCATCGGTAACGAGATTGATCCTGTAACTTGTAATTTCAGCCAGCCAGGCAAAAAGTTCTATAAGGGTGATCCCGGGGTCGGCAGGATTATGGTTTGTCCATTGAGAAGCATAGTTAGAGATGGACTTCCTGGCTTCTTGCAGGAGCTGTTCAAAGGTTCGGTTATCCAGATTCGGAATAGGCAACGCCATCTCTATTCCTCCCTCTCAGCTTTCCAGAGCAGATTAATCTCATGTTTCCCGCTGCAGGGAAGGGCTGGTCCTGGTAGGGTACGGTGTCCCGACGGTTCAGGTGGTTTTTCAGAAGTTTCGTTCTCGGCTTTGAAAGTTATATCAAGATCTTTTACGTAACTGATTCCACTTATATCGGATAAAAGTGAATAGAAATCCGAAGTCGAGAGAGACGGCCCGAAATCCCAGCCTTTTCCTTTTGTTCCCCCTGTTAAAGGATGTAAAAATTCCTCTACCCTCCTTTTCACCTGGGTTTCAATTTCACTTACAGCTTCAAGATTTGTTGTAACCAGTTCGGCCTTTACGTTTACCTGGTAATAAACAGGGCCTGTTACCTTCAGTTTCCCTATGTTCGGAGCTCTCTCTTTCAGATAAGCTTCGACAATTTGCAGAATTTCGGCAGTAGGAACAGGCTTCGGATCCGGAAGATTGGGCACTATGACAACAGTAATCAGTCCCGGCACCCTGTTCCCTTCTTCGTCTGAACCTGAAAGCACCTTTACTTTTGCTACTTTTTGTGAAGCTTTTTTTGTAAGCTGTATAATGTCCTCCCTGCTTACTGCCCGATCTCTGTGCTTTAATTTAGCCGGAGCCCGTGCTACCAGTTCTTCCAGGCTCTCGGTCCGTGTCCCTCCCTCGGAAGCAGCAGGGTTGTACACCGCATCAACGTGTTTTAGAGCGCTGTACAATTTCATTCTCGAAAAAGCTTCAAGGTTTCCGGCTTCTCCGCCTCCTGTCCGGTAGCTGGATTTTATATTATTACTCCCCAGAGGGAGAATCATACCTTGAGTCCCGTCTCCAAAGCGGATTTTCCCTGAAGTACGGTCAAGTAAATAATGCCGGCTCCTTCCATCCGAACCGCTGAAGTCTGCAACCTCCTCCCACCTGACCCAGAACTCTGAAACTCTGCCATTGCTGTCTTTTATCGTTTCCACGGTCCGATCCCCGGCTTTATTAATCAGGGCCTGTTTTTCTCCTTCAGAAAGCCAGGCTAGCTCGTTTACCCAGACCTCCGCATCCACCACCGGCCTGTCCCTGAGCTCAAGCTCCTGCCCTGCTGCTCTAAACCCGGAACCGAGAATTTCATCCTGAATAGTCTTTGCCTGGAGAGCCCATACGCAGTTAGGATAGAATCCAGAAATCTTGGGAGTTCTTTTTCCTTCTGTGAACAGGAGCCGGATCCAATATAACGGGCTTTTTGAGCTGTAGCACTGCAAGGTCTTCATTTCCCCAGGAACAAAGAATTCCAGGATTCCACTTTTTTCAAGTCCTCCGGTTTCGTCAAGAACCTGAAGTTCTTTCCATTCCCCTGGATTTTCCTTTCCTGCATCTGCAAGATACTGCCATTCGAATTTCACAGGGGATCCCTGATTTACACAGGTTTCCCCAAGTTTGATGAACAGACTCAGAGGGCCTTTCACAAGTTTGGACGTAAAGCCAAGATATACTGCAGGCAGGGGTTCAGAAAACGTTTCAAAAGGCTTGAAACATCCTGCCCGTTTCAGCTCTTCTCTCTTATTTTCAAAGGCCAGGTTGTTTTCGGAAATGAGGTAATCGGGCTCCCTTCCATTCTTATTGGAATAGCTGAGAATTAGTTTTCTTATTTCGGGAGGGTAGAATTTTCCGGGTACTATTTCAGGAGGGTAAAACTTTCCGGGTTCTATTGCGTTCTTTTTCGAAATCACATATTCTTTCCCGAAATTCCCTTCAATAAGCCTGACTCGGATCCAGTAATTTTCCTCCCCATTGATGCTTCCCGACATCATGGGAGGCATTTCCCGGATTTTAACGTTCACATGAACAAGTAAAAAATTTTCTTCGTCCTCTTTTCTCCCTTCTTTTTCTTTTGAAAGAAAGATTTTACCAATTTTATTAGGTTCTTCGTTTCCTTTTAAAAAAAAGAGTTTGCCAATTCCATTAAGTTCCGTTTCAGCTTCCGTTTCAGCTTCCGTTTCTATTATGTTCTTTACCAGAAAATTTTCCAGTTCAAGCTCAGGAAGTTCTCCTCCAGACTCGCCTTCAGGAAGTTCTTCTTCAGACCTACCTTTTCCTTCCTCATTCTCCCCGAGATTTGCGCTGAAATCCATATATTTTTTGAGGCTTCGCCAGCTTTCTCCGCTCCAGTATTCCCATGAGAACACGGGTTTTTCGGAAATAAGCACTGACCTTCCGGGTTTAAGATAAAATTCCATCTGAACCTCGGATCCCGGTCTTGAAAAAGCCTCCGAGCAGGCTATGTAGAAAGTGTCATGCAGGATCGGTTTGCTTCCAAAGGGCTGTATTCCTGCTTCGCCCTCTTCGAGAGGAATATCATTGTAAAAAAGAAGATCAGGTTTGATTCCCTCAGCAGATACATCTACTTTAACCGGGCCAAGGAAAAACTGCTCAAGGTTCTTAATTCCTTCTCCTTTCAAACGGCAGCGAATCCATCGGCTTTCGAGACCGTGTATCTTTCCCTTTCCGATTACTTCCTCTCCCTTCAGAATCTCAAATTTTTCACCTGAAAACCTTGCTTCTGAAAATGGGAACCATTCAGTAATCTCAGTTTTATCCTTTTCTTTCCCGCTTGCCGGAGCTGCATATTCCCAGACAAACAGGTTTTCTTCAGCCAGCATCCTTGCCGGAACAGCCCCTGCGGCTGTGAGAGTAAAGCTGATTTTTCCTTTTCCGCTCCTGAAGAATTCCTCGTCTCCTATGTAAAAGGCATGTTTCTGCATGTTTGTTCCGGAAAGCAGGGTTGATGGTTCAGTTCCCTCTACTGTGGAACTGTGATAGAAGATTGAGTCTCTTTCCCGATCCAGGCTGCATACAAAGCAAAGTTTGGAAGGGGTTATCGCAAATGTTTTCTCGGTCTCAAAAAAAAGGGTTTCCCCGTCTGGGCTTTTGGCTGTAACGCGGGTTTTGGCCGGGATAATTACGTTTTCCGGAGCCTTTGAACCCGGAGAAAAACAGAGTACCGTACTTGCGGGTCTGGCAGGACTGAGGGAAAAGTTGAGCATATCAAGGAAAGAGAAGAGATGTTTTCTGGGGGCTTCGTTCAGGTTACTGACAAGGTTTTCGGCCATGTCCGCAAAGATCCGGGAGAGAGCATTTCCGAAGTCGCCTTCGGCTCCAGGTGTCCATTCCGGGACATAGAAGGGCGCTTTCTTTTGAATCTTTTCCAGCACCGTATCTGCCGTAGTTTCCCTTATCTTCGGAGTTTTTCTTTCCATTGGACTCCTCCAGATTCCTATTTTTGTCTATTGCTACTTACGGACAGGCCTGACGGACAGGATTCCAGACTATCTGACAGGACTCGACTAATCCTTCAGGTTTCTTCCGACTAAACTAATCCTTCAGGTTCCTTCTTTCAGGTAAAACGGATAGACAAGGTTCACCTGGGTATTGCTCCTCCGCACTTTGTAATCTATACTTATCAGAAATTTTCCTTCCAGAGCTTTTTCTGTGAGGGTTTTGATCTCATTCACCTCAATACGAGGCTCCCATGCCACAAGTGCTTCGTATACAGCGTTTTCAATCATACGCCGCGTAAGTGTGTCCATTGTACTGTAGGCATAATCATGTATGGAACAGCCGAATTCCGGGCGCATCAAGCGTTCGCCTTTTGCGGTCCCCAGAATAAGCAGGATCGATTCCCTGATGTTTTCCTCGTAGCTCGAGCTTGAAATACTCCCATCAGCCTCCACACCTACAGGATATTTCCAGCCGGTTCCGAGAAATTCCCTTTCCATCAGTCTTCACCCGATATTAACAGTACCTGTTGCGATTACAGTTCCTGCAGGTAGGTCTGAAGGGTCGTTACAGGTCATTGCCATATCCCCGTTCCTTGCTGCCATTTTTCCATTTATTTTCACTGTTGGGCTTCCCATCTTAATCGTGGCCTTATTGGAAGGCGGTTTCTGGAACGACCCGCCCTGCGGAACATGAGAAGGTGTGTTCGTTGCTGTGGAATCCACAGTTGCTGCCGGCTTTCCCATAATCTTTACGTCACTACTGAGGTTCCCGTCTATGCTTCCATTGAACGGGTGAGGAAGTGGGGTCGGAGTTTGCCCTGTTGGATTAGGTATCATGACTATATGGATATCAACTCCAACAATTTTGTCTCCCTGCTTGGCTGCTGGCATTCCCATTTTTAGACTCCTGCCTTTTTTGATTTATTCAGGTTTATTGTGATTTCTTTTTAGCTTTGGGCTCATCTTGATGTTCAGTTGATGTTTACCGTTGCACCTTTGATGTTCATAGTGCCTGACGCTTTCAGATCCATTCCGGATGAAGCTTCGATTTTTGCCGAACCTGAAGGTTTTATTTCAATGTCCTTGGTTTTGATGGTAGTTGAAGATTTTATTTCAATTTCCGTGGCATCTATGATAATTTTTCCATCGGATGCTAGAAGCTCGATATCTCCTGCACATACTATGGAAATTTTGTTATTAGCTGAATCGATGCTGATTTTATTTCCCTCAGTCTTGTCTATGATCTCAATTTTTTCGCTTCCGTCCGTGTCATCGAGTTTTATTATGTGACCGCTTCGGGTTTTAATCATCTTAATATTATTTTTCCCGTCGCTGTTTTCCTCTGGAATTTTGTCCTTACTGTTCCATAGAGCCCCAATAACATAAGGGCGATCTATATCACCATGCTCAAAAGCCACAAGTACTTCATCTTCGATCTCCGGGTAAAAGACCATCCCCCTACCGTTTCCGGCCATTAAAGTTGCGAATCTGGCCCAGTACTTTTCATTTTCTTTCCCTCTCCAGGGTAAATTTATCTGTACCCTCCCGAGGCCCTCAGGATCTTCTGTACTTTTTACAATAGCAATTGCAACACCCGAGATCTGCTGCCTCACTTCCCGGGAATTAAAGAATCCATCTAAATCCATTATTTGCATCTCCTCAGTTCAAGTGTTGTAAGGTATCTATCCCGGTTTATAATGTGCTTTGTTTCTTCTACATAGTAGGTTCCACTGAAGCGTTTTCCTACTTTTTCGATTTTTACGGTTATTCCGGGACGCAGGGAAGGATTTCCGATACTTTCTAGACGTCCTGTAAACAATTTTTTATTTTTTCTCTTCAATTCGGCTATTGAACGTGTTTTTGCTTCATCTGCATCAAGTGCGTTTATAGATTTTCTAATTTTTTTCACCGGCGTTTGGCCCTTTAACACGGGTGGAATATATACGCATTTTTCAATGTCTTTCAGCGTGGCAGTTTGAGAAATTATATCTTTTTCGTACCTGTTCCAGGAAATAACCTTAACTTCATGGACAAGTATTGAACTGTTTACTTGAGGAGTAAAAGTTACAATGTTTATCCCGTTTGTAAAGATCATTTTCGCATCTTTATCATCTTCCGGTTTGCGAAAATAATAAGATTTTTCCCTTACAAAAAACTCATAACCAATACTTTCGGCAAGTCTCTTTATGAATTTATAATCGTCTTCGTCAAACAGCCTGGAGACATTTTCATAAACCTGTGTAGTTTCATCGACCTTACCTCTACTCAGTTCGTTTGAGGAAGCTATACTTGAGACGACCTGTGAATACTTCTTATCATTGTAAACACAACTTCCACTCCAGCTTTCCTGAAGGTCATGGGACAGGTCGAATCCTGTAACTGACAGCGTTGCTTTGCCGCTAAAATCAAAATCATGTGTAACAGAGTTTATCCTGCCCAAGAATACCAGTGTGCTTTTACTTGAGCTGGAAGCATAGTCAAAAGAAATTTCAATAAGAGTTCCTGGCTGGATTCTGTTATCATCAAGCCATCGGAACTTCTGTTTCTTCATGTCCAGTACATCGTTGAATAAAATTGTAAACTTTCCTGGAGATTCAAGATACTCAACTATCTCTACTGAGCTTATGTCTCCTCTTGGAATTGTTGCATTCATCTCTTTCAGCTTGACTGTAAAAGTGGGAGCATAGAACTCAATGCCTGATGATGGAAACGTCATTAAAATTCACTCCAATGGGGGAATTAACAGCTCAATACCTGGTTCAAGAAACCTCGGGTTTTTTATTTTGTTTTTATCCGCAATCGGCCTCCACATAGAAGGGTCCCCGTACTTATCGCTGGCAATTAACCACAAACTGTCCCCTCTTTTTGTGACATAGGTCTTTGTTTTGTCAGGAGACTGTTTGCCCTGTTCTCGCGTATTGAGAGCTGTTTTAAATTCTTTAAGTATAATATTGAGTCTAGCTCTGACGGGTATCCCATCCGATGAAAACATTGTATATTTTGTACTGACCTTTTCAAGGACACAAGTAAACGGTTCTTTCTGTGCCATTCCCCAAATAAGACTTAAAGGTGGGGGTGCATGGAGGTCCGGGTCTATCTTCAAAAGATCAGATAGTTGGCTGGAATAGTCTCTGACGTCCTTAGTCTCTTCACTCTCCCCGTATGTATTGTAAAAGACTTCCATGGAAACACTACCTGAGTTCCCTTTCGAATACTGGATATATGGAGTTTCAAGCCCCGGCACACTTATTTCAGAAAAAGTGTTACTTTTTTCCATGCTGTATTCGGTAGGATAGTAAAGGATCTCTATCTCGTTTCCTTCTCTACTTCCAGCCAATATCTTGATAAAACCCTTTTTGAGTTCGATCAGAAGATTCCCCTCCTTTCAGCTTCGATTTTCAGTCTATGGTTTATCGCCTGCATAATTTTTTCGGACAGATCTTCAATATCCATAACCTGCTCGGGCTTTCCTGTTGCCTGTGGCATATGGGATTCCAGGTGGTCTGCTACTATTTCCCTGGTTTCAAAAATAATTTTCTTAATTTTTTTGACTTCTTCAAGCAAAGGTTCCGAAATGCCGTAGACGAGATCTTCTCTTTCGGTTTTTCGATTACTGCCCTTTGGATACTTCAGTTCGGATCTTCCTTTTACGGAAGGCCCAAAAGCCATAAATTCAGAGGGTTTACCTGCTTCACCTGATCTGGAAAATACAAAATCAGTGCTTTCCGGCCCTAAATGTATACGAGAGCTTGCTGCTTTTTCGGAGGACTTGAGGATGGAGGCCCTGGGGGTTTTAGATCTGAATAAGAATCCATTAAAAGTATCCTGCATTTTTTCTGGTTTTTTCTCTGGTTTGTATGTCGTAGAAGTGATTTTTTTCTGCTTCATCCCTTTTGTGAAGTCATATTTATATGATAGAATGCTATCCGAGAAAAGGCGCTGTCTCATCTGTGCTTCTTCTGGAATGTCAATGTTTTTGTTTACCCGGAGCCTGTTGTTTTTCCTTTCCATTGAATCCAACGATTTCCTCTGCGGGAAATTTCCTGTATCTGCAGATCTCTGTTTTCCGCCTTCAGGACTCAGGTTCATCCTTGCTGTTTTCCAGTGAGAAACTTTTTGTCCATTGAGTTTTGTATGAACAGTTGAAGAATTAAAAACACGTCTTTTTGTCGAGTTTGGTTTCAAAACTACGTGATTCCTGAATATCCGGGCTCTATTGAGACTGAGTAACTGGATTAACGGCTGTTCGGGTGTGTAAGTTACTATACTGTCCGATTCTCGGAGGCTCGATCCTCGGAGTACAGATATTTTCTGTGGATCAGCCGGATTTTCACCTTTAATGGTTGTTCTGATGAAAGGAAGCGGGAATTTGGAAAAGTCAAATATTTTCTGAATCCAGGCAAATCGAGAGTTGAATTTCCTTTCCTGTACAGGATTTGTCTGCGAGCCAGTCATATATGTTTCATCTTTTCCAAAAGTTCTAGTTGTGTGACCCGGCTTATTTCTGGCTAATAGGGGTCTATGGATCTTGAATCTGGAAAATAACTGCCTGCTGGCCGGCTTGATACCCATGTCATAACCTGAAGTTAAAAACGCACTTTCTGATTCCGGCGTCTGCTGCCAATTGAGTGGGGAAGCGGTTCTGACTCTTGAAGTTGTTTTCAAGATATCAGGTTGAAACTGTTTTTCATTCTGCTGGAAACCTGTCAATTGATTGTGCGCCAGGTTCGTCAAGAAGTTGAAAATATGAATAACTGTGTTCTCCGAAATCTTTGATCCCTGGTTCTGATATGAACTCAATTTAAGAACAGATTGCAAGTTTTTGTTTGTTTCCACAATTGAAGGAACAAACGTTTTTTCAAAAATACCGGGCCTTGCTTTAGAAATTGTCTCAGGATATTTGTGGAAAATATTGGTGAGCCCTGCAAAAAATCTTCTTTCGGAGATTCTATTGTACATGGAAATTTCATCGCGCATTGAAATTTCGCGGCTCATTGACCTATTAATTTTATAATTACCCGATGGGCCGGCAGCTCCGTATTTAGAAATGTCGGCTCTGAAGATATTATTATTGCTGGATAATAATGGATTTCTGATTAGCAAATCTTTTGTGAATAGGCTTAACCGCAACCCTTTTGAAAAAAGGCTTGACCGAAAACCCCATGTAACGGCGTGATCATAACCCTTTTGAAAAGAGACTTGACCGAAAACCCCGATCAGCGGCTTGATCAACTGGTGCAACGGTTGCGGCTCAAAGGATGCGCTTGACTGCAACCCTTTTGAAAAAAGGCTTGACCGAAAATCTTTTGTGAAGATATTTGATCGCAACCCTTTTGAAAAAAGGCTTGACCGAAAATCTTTTGTGAAGATATTTGATCGAAAAACGGGACTTAATATGTTTCTGATTTGGATAGCTGGTTTGGAAGTGAGATGTTGTGTGTAAGGGACTGGGAAACCTGGAATAGTTTCCTTTAAAAATACTCTCTGGAAAATTAACAGATCTTTACTGAACTTTACTGGAATGTTTTTTCCAGTAATTGCTTTTTTTGCTGAAAGTCTTCTGCCTGTTGAAAGTGTTTTTTTGTTCTTCTTATCAAAATACGGGAATGCAACTTTTTTCTGCTGATGTGTGAGGTCCTGGCCCATTCCGGGTTTTTCAAGGTCAGTTAAAGATTCGTAGTCGAGGAGAAGCGCAGTTTTCTCCAGAAAATTTTGAATTAGAAATTGAACCGAAGGAATGAGGCTCATATTCCGAATTCTTCTTAAAGCAGGTGATTCTCCATGTCCTTGTTCTGCTTTTCTTTCAATTAGAGCCTGTTTAATCAATATTTTCAGTTTTGACCAGTCCACACTCGAATGTTTTCTTCTCAAGATGCTTTTAACCGCCTCTTTACTAATTCCCGGTTTTCTTTTCAGGCTATAAAGGTTAAAAAGAAGATTAAAAACACTGCTTGAAGGTTCCAGTAATTCGTTAGAATTTGTGAGGTATGTGGTTTCGATGCTGGATCTTTTTGCCAGAGCGCCTTCATAGAATAAGAAGTCTTTATCTGAAAGACTAACTTGCCCCGTTTTTCTGAAAAATTTATTGTGGATTTTATGGGAAAAGCCATTTTCTGCAGGAACAGGAATCAAGGAATGAGTCAGAAACGCTGCAGCAAATCTGGCTTTTTGGGAAGTATTCTTCTCATAGTTGAACGAAATTGCTTTTGCCCATTTTAATCTATGTGCAGTTATTTTGGTGGGTTTAAAGAACAAATGATGGCCAAGTCTGTTCTTCATCCTATCTATCTGGATAAGGTTATGTTTTTTCCAATCTTGTACTCTTTTGCTATCGATAATTTTACCATAAGGTACATAATCAAAATCTGCGTAGGAATCAGATAGACTATAGTCAGGTGTATATTCAGCTATACGAAAATCAAAAAAATTGTAATTAGCTACATCATCTATACGGGAATTAAAAAAATTAAAGTTATAATCACTTAGACTATCATCTGTATGAGGATTGAACTGCTGGTAATCAGCTTTCATGATTCTGGTTCTACGAGTGAATTCACTGGTAAGTTTTGGAGTTTTAGAGTATCTAAATATATGGAACATTGAGCGGATTTTCTCATAATTGGATGTCGTGCAGGCTTGCTGAATTGTTACACGGAATGGTGGACTAAAAACCGCATTTTCTAATCTATTTGTCTCCTTGTTGTTTTGTTGAAAGGCATCTGTACTGCCTGAATTGAGTTTCTCTTTTCTCTTTAGTTGATAGGCTTCAGTACGGCTTGGAGTGAAAAGTATCTGCTGATTAAGTTGTGAAATAACTTCTATGCCTTTTTTGGCCGCCGTTAGCCAGTTAAACTCGTGAATATACTGTTTTTTCTTTGTTTCCATTAAATTTTGTTTTTCTTTAGTTGTTATGATTTGTTGCTTTTCCCAGATCTCCTCTTTTGATTCTTCCATGCTTGAATATTGGCTTCTATTGCTGTTTTCAACCTTCATTTTCCTAGCTTTCAGGTTTTGTTCCAAACTTTCTGAGTTAGAGGGTCTGGTTAAAGTTGTTGAGTTCAAGGATCTGGTTAAAGTCGTTGAGTTAACGAATCTGCTTAAAACTGCTAAATTATAAGATTTGCTTAAGAGTGCCGAGTTAAAAGACTTGTTTAAATGTATCCAGTTAAAGGACTTGTTTAAATGTGTCCAGTTAAAGGACCTGCTTAAAGGTGCTGAGTTAAAGTATTTGCTTAAAGGTGCTGAATTAAAGTATCTGCTTGAAAGTGCCAGTAAAATTTCTGAATTTCTGGAGCCTTCTATTCCTGTACTGGATCTTGTTAGAACAGCTCTGCCTGGAAGATTCCTTTCTGAACGTTTCAGCTCCTCGTTTTTTCTTAGAGTTTCATTGAAATCTTTCCGGCTAAAGCTGCATGCTCCAAGAAAATGAATAAGGGGGTAAGTCGAAAGGCTTGTAAGAAATCCTGAGTCCTGGGTACTAATTTCACGGTCCACAGGCAATCTGGATTGTGTAAAGAAAAGATTGCTCTCTTTCAGAAAAGAGTTCTCGTCATTTTGAAGCATTTGAATTCCGTTTCTTATTCTTGAGATAAGAACTCGGTAATTTTTTTTAAGAAAATTGAGTTTGAGAATGTTGAGTTTGAGAATGTTGAGTTTGAGAATGTTGAGCTTGAGACTCTTAAGATTTGGTAAGGTGAAATTGGCAGAAAAATAGTTGGGATCTCGAAATCCTGAGACTCCCGGATTTAGAAATCTCACGTTTGAGGGTTGCAGGTTACTCACTAGCTGCAGGTTACTCACTATTAATTTCTGGTTAATTAACCTGAAAGGTGCAAAGTCAAATTGCATAGATTCAGGAGCTGTTATTTCTGGATACTTAAAACCGTTAAATCCGTTTGATGGTGATTCGGGAAGTGTAAATCTGTATGTGAGGTTTTTAGGTTCATCTTTTCCGGATTTAGGGCTCAAGGAGACGTCTTTTTCACTTACTTGTTTTAATGGGGTTGAACCAAAAATCTTGAGTTCTAAAGGAAAAAATGAGGTTCCATGCTTTTTTTCTTTCGGGGAACTTAATAAATAATTTTTCAAGAATAAGATGTTGTGAAGATCAAATTTGACGCGAACAAAAACATTGAGCTTTCTTTGACCTGACGATCTAAAATCCTGCTTGAAAAACAGGTTTGGAAAGTATGATTTCCTGATTATCGTGCCATATTTTTTCATGATTTTTTCATGAAATTCTGGGTTATGAAAGGAAATCACATTAGTTCACCTGCTAATTCTGAGTCTCATCTATTTTCTATAATTTTTCAGAGTTTTCATTGAAATTTTTATTTTAAGTCGTTTTACTTTGAGTCCACGATTCCCTGATGAACGAATTCGATGCTTTCGAAGGCTATAGTATTGCTGTCAGCTTTTAGTGCAGGTCCTGTCCATTTTATCGGATAGGCTTTCTGAAAGGTCCAGCTCCTTCCTTTTGCTTCGTTGTTTTTCATATCTTTGTAACTCCTATACATCCTGATTGTCACGTTTTTCCTGTCAATCTTACCGTCCCTCACATCTTTGTACCAATTCCACAACTCCTCGTTATCAGTGATCCCTCTCTTCAGGACTAGAGGTTGGTATTTTATTCCCTTAGGAAAAATGTGTACAAAATTATTTTTACCCCCTTCTTGATAAGATTCGGTTTCGATTTCGATCTGAAGTCCGTTCACTTCAGAAAATTGGGCAACGTTGATGCCTTCACTTTCGACGTAAAACATGAATGAAGAGTAGGGATACACTTTTGTTCACCTTTTATTTCTAACAGTCATATTTCCAGAATGCTTCTCTGTTTTTCTCCGCTCAGACTCCTGTTTATTCTGGAAATTTCATCACACCAGCGCTGCCTTTCCTTATGTTCCAGATTCATTATCTCTTCATGAGACCAGTGGAAATAGTAGGCAATAAAGGCTACCTCCTCGTAAATTCTGTCAAGGGGGTAGCCACTTATTCCCCCTGAGAAGATAGTTCTACCTCAAAATTGTGACCGCATTTAGGGCAGGTTGCCCTGAGGCTTGCACTGCCGCTGTCGTTGATCCTGTTGTAAAAATCCTGCAGATATGAAAAGTCCGAAGCAAATAGGTTTTCAGTAACCTTGGTATCGATTACCGGCAAATCCTCAAGCTTCATTATAACTCTAGAAAGCAAAATTACGGTCAGATATGCGGGGTTTGCCTGCACCCTCGGATCCTTCAGGGGCAGAATCTCGTCTGCTGCCGTTGCAAGCCTCATAATTCCTTTTTTATGGAGGTTCCCTTCATCATCCACATAACCCATGGGAAGGGTAAACTCAAATTCTGTTTGAAATGTCATGCATCTATCTCCGAATAACAAGCCTGTTTTAGAAAAACTAATCTGAGGGAGAGGTTTCTCAGAAGGATTTCATTTAGAATTATTTACCAGGAGCCTTCATACGGTCCGCGTAATGCCTTCATGAGCAAATTCTATAGATTCTATTGCAATATCATTGGTTTTGGCATTTAAGTCAGATGGTTTATATTTTGTCGGCCACGCGTTTATAACTGCCCACTTGGATTTCTCTTCACCCTTCTCGTTGAGCAGGGTAATGGTTATATTCTTTCTCGTATTATCCGATCCTGTTTTATGGACATCACTTATCCAGGTGTAAAAGTCCAGAGAATCTGAGGTTCCGCGTTTCAGGGTAATATTACCGTATTTGGTAAGGCCGGATACTTTTCTAAATCTGGGTTCTTCTGATCCCTCTCTATAATCAATAGGATCAACTGTTGTTTCCGCAACAGTACATTCACTAAACCCCCCTACATCTTTATCCCCAACTTTAACTATGAACCTGAATTGCCTGTAAGGATCTGCCATATTATATTCTCCTTTGTAAAATCCTGTTCAATCATTCCAAATATCGTGTGATTATCTTACTTCACTGAAAATCATTATTCAGTAATTATTCAGTAGCTGCGGAGCCGCCCTGCCACTGGGCTATCCTGAAGATTACAAATTCCGCAGGTTTCACAGGTGCAATGCCTATGATGCAGATCAGCCTTCCATTGTCTATATCGTCCTGGGTCATCGTGCTCCGGTCGCATTTGACGAAAAAGGCTTCTTCCGGAGTTGTTCCCATGAGCGCTCCGCTTCTCCAGACGCCTGTCAGGAACTGGGTTATTGTTATCGTTACCCTTGACCAGAGGCGGTAGTCATTTGGCTCAAAAACGACCCATTGGGTTCCTTTCTCTATGGAAGCCTCTATGTAAATGAAGAGGCGGCGCACGTTGATATATTTCCAGAGAGTATTCGCAGAAAGAGTACGGGCTCCCCAGATACGAATTCCCCTTCCCGGAAATGCCCTGATGACGTTTACACCTTTCGGGTTCAAAACGTCCTGTTCTCCCTTCATGATCTGGAATTCAAGGTCTGAGGCTCCAAGTATTACCTCATTGGCAGGGGCCTTGTGCACCCCTCTTTCAGTGTCACTGCGGGCGTAAACGCCGGCAACATACCCTCCTGGAGGCATAAGCTGCAACATTCCGGTTTCCGGGTTGATTATCTTAATCCAGGGGTAATAGAAGGCGGCATAGTCTGTAGGAGTATCACTTCTCGGATCCAGGCCGGGAACGTTTGAAGATCCCTGTGGGGCATCAAGAACTGCAAAACGGTACCTGAGGTTTTCACAGTGCGCTATCAGGGAACCTACAAGGCCTGGGATCGCATAAGCGTTAGGGGCATAGATGAGAGAAATATCCTCAATTCCTTTTAATGCGGTCAAGCCTTTTCTTTTTCCGGGTACATCGTCTGCAGGATCACTTCGTTCATAGTCCGAAATTGTCAGGTCTCCTTCTCCATCACTGCCATCTATCAGGTATTGAAGCTCTAACGGAGCTTCCAGAGAATTCAATAGCTCTGCGGAATCCCCTTCCTGGATCGAAATTTTTATTAAATTTGAGATCCCATTGACAGTTTTACCAAAATAATCCGGAGACTCTTCACTTATCGACACATTATCAAATATCTCATTAACTGATGGACGCGGTTGAGTTTTCGTATCCTTGTAAGGGTTGTATAGAGAAGCAGGTGTTTTTTTCCAGTAAAATACATCCAGTCTGAATCCACTGAAAGTCCCTTTGGAAAGCTGTAAGGCTACCCTGTTTCCCCAGTTTCCTTCTCCGAAAGCTTCTACCGTCAGGACGTTTTTATCAGCTACTTTCAGCTTTAAGCTGGCTGTTGTAGCAGGCTTTTCTCCGGATTTGACGATTCTGCCTATAAAGCACCGCTTTCCTCCATTCCTAAAAAATCCGTCTACTGATCCCGGTAGGTATTTGTCGTTTCCGAAATAACCGCCATAAACCCTCTGATACTGCAACCAGCTGGTGATCAGACAGGGGGTGGTTGGACCCCTTTCGGTTTCTCCCAGGAACCCTGCGGTACTGGTTGAAACTCCTTCCATTGGTTTTGCGCCAATTTCAAATTCTTCTATATATACGCCTGGGGAAAGATATTCTGGCATGCCAAGCTCTCCATTAATATCGTTTACATTTTGATCATTTCTTTTCTGAAAACCCGAAATTACCGGATCTTCCTAACAATTAGAATTAA
>DATMYS010000332.1:0-4328 GCA_035560835.1 Methanosarcina sp. | reverse complement strand
AATCACTTGCTATATTTTTAAAAATAATCCGCCTACATAGTAATTTAGTATCATATAATAAATTTAGCATATATTAACGTTTTTACCCTCAGTTAAGTACGCTTAGTTAAGCAAAACCTGTACTAATCACATACAAAATTCCATTACTATCTTTCTTAATTTGCATAAAGTCTTCCTGTTTGGGCAGTGTCTCAAATTTGCTGTAAATTTGAAGTCAAGTTTTTGAGTACTATGGAGAAAATTGATCTTCCTATATGGAACTTTCTACCCAATAACTTCTTGAGATTTGTGATTTTACAGAAAAATTGGCATACTGCCTGTGTTTCTGTGGAGAAAGACAACGTTCTATGGAGTTACATAGAAAGGCATCAATTTCATGTTTTCTTTCGGACTTCTAATTTTCCACCTCAGAGGTAACCTGCTAAGAAACATTTTTATCAGGTAGCGGGTACAAACTATCATAAAAAGATCAGAAGGGACATAAATGAAAATAAAAAGTTGGCTAATCATTTTATCATTGTTAACATTTATTCCTATATCCGGATGTATGGAAAACTCCAGAGAGCTATCCGGAGAAAGCAATAATAGCGGCAACAGCAGCGCGAATCTCTCTTCAGCTACTGTCTCTGGAAATGATATTCTTTACCAGGTCTCTACAATAGATGCTTTGCTCCAGGGCGTTTACGATGGAACCCTTTCTGTTGGAGAACTTGAAACTCATGGAGATTTCGGAATAGGAACTCTTGATGGACTTGATGGAGAAATGCTGGCTCTTGACGGGAATTATTACCAGGTAAAAAGTGATGGAATTGCATATCCTGTGTATGAAAATATGACTACTCCATTTGCCACGGTTACCTATTTTGAATCAGACGAAAACCTCCGGCCTGAAAAGCCAATGAACCTGACAGAACTTGAGCAGTACCTGGACCTGAATCTGCCTTCGGAAAACTTTTTTTATGCTGTTAGAATTGACGGAAACTTTTCGTACCTGAAGGCACGAAGCGTGCCAAAGCAGGAGCCACCATACCGTAAACTTGCCGATGTCGTCTCGAACCAGAGTGTTTTCGAATTTGAAAATGTAAGCGGTACACTTGTGGGGTTCCGGACCCCTAACTATGTAAGCAGTATCAATGTTCCAGGGTATCATCTTCATTTCATTACCGAAAACAGGAGTTCAGGAGGGCATGTCCTTGAGTTTAAGCTGGAGAATGGAACTGCTGCTCTCGATACAACACCAGCTTTTTTCATGGAGCTTCCTACCAGTGAGAACTTTGCAAAAGTAGAATTGGGAGAGAACTTGAAAGCCGAAATGGAAACCGTTGAAAAGTGAGTTTTGAGCTTTGACCTGGGTGCGGATTCAAACTCATAAATAGTTTTGCAAACTGAGTTTGAGTCCACGCTTTATATGAATCTCTACAACTCAATAAAAATCAAGTGTTATTTGTATCAAATTTAGAACAGGATTAATTTCCCGAGAATTGGCTCAATACCATGATTTTAGTAAGGCCAGAGGTTTTGCCAGCAAATTCGTAGTCCGTTAGATTTTTGCCCAGTGAAAGAGGAATGCAATTCTTGATTTCTTTCGTTTTTCCAGATTGAATAAATTGGGGTTTCAAATGCATTTCCCATTTAATAATGTACTCTACAACATGGAGAAAACGTGACATCCAAGTATCGTTCCATCCAAGTATACTACCATGCTATTCCGCTGCCAACACTAGACGGGAAACGAGTTATCCAGTACGACACTAAACTGGAAACCGTTCATGACGTAATCCCCTGTTCCCAGGCTTGCTCAGTCATCACGATCAATACTGAATTAGCATTTTTTGTGTACGTGTCATATCCAGAGGATGTTGCCTGATCGAAATATGAGATTTCATTGCCGTCAATACTCTCCGGGGCTTTAATCATCGTTGTTTCTATTAAATGCCAGCTCCCATCCACTTTAAATCCAACAAAAACATGACCAGGGACGTGAATCAATGCCGTATCCACACCCACAGACTCAAGAGCAGACGCATAAAGCACAGCCAGATCGTCGCAATCTCCCCCTTTCAGGGATAACGTTTCGGATGGAGTCTGGATATAATCCACACCAGTTCCCAGTGGGTCATTGGGATCGGAGACGTAATACACTCCGTACTGACCAAGCGCATCAAAAATTAATTTGGCTTTGTCTAGATCGTCATCAGTGCCCATTGTAGCACTTGCAGCAATACTCCTCACATTTGAATCACGTGGATCGATATAATATGAATAAAACGATTTTGATGAGATACCTGCATCTGCAGATTCCAGCTTGGAAGTATCTGTTAACGGAAGCGCGTTTTTACCATATACCTTAAGGGGGAATGTGCTTTCAACAACAGGCTGCTTTGTTCCTAATGAACTGTATTCGAGTTTCAAATACAGATTTTTCGTCGATTCTTTGCCAGCCTTTTCAAATACTTTTTCGGGTATGCTTGGGGTTACCCCTATATTCGACACTTTATTCGGAGAAATCTCATTGATGGATGATGAGACCCAATCTCCCCCTTCAATACGGGTAGAAAGAACAGTATTTTCTGCAGACGACTCCCCGTTGTTAGTGATAGTCACCTGGAAAAGCTGCTTTTTATTATTCACATAATAACTGTATACTGCGGGACTCACACCAGACATATCCGATATTGCACTTGAGACCACCAGTTTTGAAGGGGAGTAGGACTCGTAATCTCCAACAATATTCATTTGTTGTCCAAATTTCAAGGTCACTAACTGGGGTTGGGGGGGATGATAATTATTTACATTACCATATTGCACTTTGTATGTACCAGGCTTCAACTCTATTGATATCTGCTCCTTGCCCTGGAATGTTCCGTCTATGAATATATCACCGTTCACAGGAGAAGTTTTGACAATTAGCTTTGATACTGTCCTGGAATTAGGGTCTGTACCGAACTCAAAGATCTCCTGATAATCTCCGTATAAGTCTCCGTCAGAATTTTCGCTCAACGGATTGGTTTTATATTTGTTTACTTCGTCAAAATCTGAGATTTTATCGGAATCAGTGTCTCCGTTTGCAGGATCAGTATGGAGTGTGTTGACTTCGTATCCATCTGAAATTCCGTCAGAATCTGAATCAGATGTGAACATACTGGCATCATGCTGAATCTCACTGGGAGTATTTAATCCGTCTCCGTCAAAATCTGCAGCAATAGCCCCTGCTCCACACAGAACAATAAGTATTATTGCCGGAGTAGTATAATTGAGCCTGAGTCTGCGAACAACGCCAAACAAAACAACAAGTACTATTGCTAGCTTGGCTAGCTTTGCGATTGCATGTGAAGTGTCAGCATCAATCAAAAGTACACCCCCCTGAAAACAGATATATACTATAAACCCACTATAAACCCGGATCAACTGCCAAAAAATAATATGTAAGTGTAATTATTTGAACGTTTCTCCCTTTCGCTGCGCCGTGACCTTCGGCAAATGCCCTTCGGGAACTTCACAATGCGCCAGCACATTTCAGGCAATTAGCCCAAGCAATGGGATTCTAATCGCCGCCTAAACAATTAAGGAATATAAAGACAGGAGCGCAGAAGAGAAGCTTTTCGCTCCTGTGCATACAGCACCGTAATAAACGTATAATGTATATCGTCTTACTCAGACTGTCCCGAGGAAATTTGAAGATGACCAATAATAGAAATCCCAAACAATTTGTGGACAGTGGATTGAAGGCTGATGAATATCTTCATGCGGTAACTATCGGCAAAATAAAATCACTACACGACGCCATCTATTTATCGCCCTATGATCCCTGCTGGTCGTCACAGTTTCTGTGGTTATCCATCCAGATTAGAGAAGCACTTTCGGAAAAGGTATTGCTGCTTGAGCACGTTGGTTCTACATCAGTCCCTGGATTATGTGCAAAACCAATAATAGATATGGTGATTGCAGTATCAGATTCCACTGATGAACCATCCTATATTCCGCCGCTGGAGGAGAAAGGATTTGTGCTGAGAATTCGCGAACCGAAGTGGTTCGAGCATCGCATGTTGAAAACTCCCAGATTTGACGGAAATCTTCATGTCTTTTCAGTTGGATGCGAAGAAATCGACCGAATGATTGCATTCCGGAACTGGCTCCGACTTCACGAAGAAGATCGTCGATTATACGAAGACACTAAGCGTAAATTGGTCGCCTGCACTTGGAAACATGTCCAAAATTACGCTGATGCGAAATCAGAGGTAATAAATGAAATTTTTGCTCATGCACTAATGTCTCGTCAATGATAATATGTCGTAATAATTATAGTATACTCTACGGCCCTGTAGAAA
>DATMYS010000331.1:0-3733 GCA_035560835.1 Methanosarcina sp. | reverse complement strand
CAGGTAGCCTTTTAAAGGCTACAATTTTCCTCGTTTCGAGAAAAATTGCATATAAATTGAATCCTATTTTGTTTCGTTATTATGCTTACACGTGAAGAGATTCTCTTCTCAGGCGTTTGAAGAGGTTTGCCAGCTTGATATCCCCGGATATAAAGCGAGGCTTTTTCAAAGAAATCTTTTTTGGATATCTTCTCTTTATAATATTTATTCATAAATTTTTACTTAATAACATAAAATATTACTTTTAATGATTCCGGTAGTTTTAAGTAACATTAAAAAATAATATTAATTAGAGGAGAGGTTTTGGAGCTGTGTCTGGGGGCGCAGGCTTTGAGACGGTATCTCCTAAAACTCAGGGAGTTGAACTATGGTAGATAGGGATAATCTAGATTTTTTGTCAGCAGGCACGATAAAAGGGGATAAGGTCGTCAATAGGGCAGGAGAGGATCTTGGGAAGATTGAAGAATTAATGATTGACCTTCAAAGTGGAAGGATGGCATACGCCGTATTGTCTTTTGGCGGATTTCTGGGTATGGGCGACAAATTGTTTGCTATTCCCTGGCAAACTCTTAGCCTGAGGCCGCACGAGCACGCCTTCTTACTTGACATTCCTAAAGAAACCCTGGAAAAGGCAGAAGGCTTTGAAAAAGACAACTGGCCTCTAACTCGTGAAGAACTCGCCGGAACTTATACTTACTACGGGTACCAGCCTTACTGGCAGGCAGCCGTAACTGGACAAACAGGAATGCCGGGAGAGGCCGGATCGGAAAAGATGGCCCGGACGGGGACTATGGCAGGTAGGGACAACCCGGATTTTTTGTCAGCAAGCACGATAAAAGGGGATAAAGTCGTCAATAGGGCAGGAGAGGATCTTGGGAAGATTGAAGAATTAATGATCGACCTTGAGGATGGAAGAGTAGCATATGCTGCACTTTCTTTTGGCGGATTTTTGGGCCTGGGCAGTAAGCTGTTTGCTATTCCCTGGCAGGCTCTTGAAATGAAATTGCACGATCATGCCATCCTGCTTGATATTCCCAAGGATGTTCTGGAAAAAGCCGAAGGTTTTGATAAGGGTCACTGGCCTGTAACTACCCGTGAGTGGCTTTCTGCGATGTACAGCTACTACGGATACCAGCCTTACTGGCAGGCACAGAGAATAGAAAACCGGCCAGGAAATCTCTGAGTCCTAATCAGATGCAGATACAGGCATAAATTCCCTGGTAAATAGGGATACCGGAATAAACTTGATTGGGGGAAAAGTTTGAAACTGTGCCTGGAACACAGGCGTTTAAATGTATATTCTGTAAATATAGGGAGTTGGAACTGTGGCAGATCGAAAGTATGGCCGATAAGCTGTTTGCTATTCCCTGGCAGGCTCTTTCACTGAGACCCCATGAACACTCTTTCACCCTTGCTATTCCCAATAATGTCTTGGAAAATGCAGAAGGCTCTGATAAGGACAACTGGCCTTTAACTTATGAACGGCTTGTCAATATTTACTTACTGTGGATATCAACCTTACTGGCAGACGGGTGTTCTGGGGCACACAGAAAAAGAGAGACTGGAAGAAACAGATGCAGAGAGATTGAATTAGATAAAAAAGAGGTTGCGACAGGAAGAGGCACCTGCAAGAAAAATGTAAATATATTAGAGGGACATTGCAAAATGTCCCCCCCGTCTCGAAAGGGGATTATTTTTACAGTTAAAAATGAATATATTTTGATGTAGGAATCGATTATTGGTTAATACTTGGGGGGGTTAAACATAGTTGATTTGATAGGACTTGCAGTAGCTCTTTTAGTATTAGCATTAATTGCGTATATACTGGGAGCAAGGGGAATTGCCGGTTTCTCTATGGAGATTGCAAAGTGGCTTATTATAATCTTTGTTATACTTGCCCTTATTTCGTTTTTTTATGGGCGTATTTGACAAGTTGATGATGCATGACGAAATAATCTAAAATTGAAATTCAAAACTACTTTCACATATGGCCAAGATTCATCCTCACAGGGAAGCATGACCAAAACACGGCACTCCATGTTATCACCAATAAAACAATACCATGAGAATAGGGGGTAATACGGCTCCTGAATACCCTGAAAAACCTGCTTGGAAATATCGGCCCTGGATTCGTCACTGATGCAGCAGATGACGATCCCTCAGGTATTGCAACCTACGCTTAAACAGGCGCGATCTTCGGGTACAATCAGCTCTGGCTCGTCTGGTTCACCTGTCCGTTCATGATTGTCATCCAGCAGATGTGTGGCCGGATCGGGATGGTGACTGGGAAAGGCTTGGCTGGCGTTATCCTCGAGCATTATTCGAGGAAGATGCTGTACTTAACTGTCTCGCTGCTCGTGATCGCAAACACGATCAATATTGGCGCAGATCTAGAGGCGATGGCTTCTTCAGCGCAGATGTTGTTGGGGCTGCCATTCCTCTTCTGGCTGATCCTAATTAGTGGGTCCATCATCGCCCTTGAGATATTTGTTCCATATAGAACTTATTCGAGGATTCTTAAGTATCTGGCATTAACCCTTTGTTCGTACATTCTGGCAGCCTTTGTTATCAGGCTGGATTGGAGAATAATTTTCATGCCACGCTGATCCCGCACATTGAGTTTTCAGCAGATTACTTGCTTAATATCGTTGCAGTTTTGGGCACAACAATTTCTCCATACCTGTTTTTCTGGCAAGCGTCGCAGGAGGTTGAGGAGGAAATCGTAACTGGCAGAATTCCTGATATGGGTGTTGGGAAACCTTGTGTAACGCGGCAGGGCGTGGCCAAAATGGACTGGGACACAATTATAGGAATGTTCTTCTCCCAGGTTATCATGTTCTTTATCATCGTCACTACGGCGACCACTCTACACGCCGGGGGAATCACTACAATTCAAACTGCATCACAGGCGGCTGAGGCCCTTAGGCCGCTGGCCGGCGACCTCGCTTACTTGCTCTTTGCTGCAGGAATCATCGGTACGGGTCTTCTCTCCGTCCCAGTGCTAGCTGGCTCGTCGGCGTATGCAATTGCCGAGATGGCCGAGCTGAATGAGGGACTTGGCAAGAAGCCTAAGCTGGCTCCGGGATTCTACATAGTAATTGCCGCATCTACGCTGATAGGCATGTCCCTTCAATGGTTCGGAGTAAATCCTATAACAGCCCTCTAACTACACGGCTGCATTGAATGGCCTGGCTGCGCCACCGTTGATGGCATTGGTCATCATGATCGCAAGTCGGAAGGATATCATGGGCAAATTTGTCAACTCGAGAGCGAGCAACATCCTTGGATGGATCATTGTGCTGATAACGACTCTAGCGGGAGCGACACTGATCGTCAGCCTTATGACGGGACTGTGACTCTTTTAGAAATAGTGTGCTAGATTATAGGATCGATTTTTGTTAGTCTCCTTCCTCCTTCAAGTTCTTGTTCTCTAATAGCTAAAGAATCTCACGAGCCTTCTTAAAATACAGTAATTTTCCTCTAAAATACTGGATCTTGCTGGGAATCTTAAATCATGCACGGAGTCATGGAAACATTTCTGAGATCTCTAGGATCTATCTGCAATAAGCGATAGTTACCTTTATTGTTAAAACCTATGCATATACCAAATCTTTCAGTTGCTTATTCAATTAATACCCCTAAGTATTTATAAACGAAATAACTCAGGCAATGACGAATTTGTTGAAGTTAAATCAGCCATCTTGTTATGGAAGTTAATACATTCTTATAATAC
>DATMYS010000330.1:0-8723 GCA_035560835.1 Methanosarcina sp. | reverse complement strand
CTTTTATTTCAGTTATATGTCGTATACAGGTGACCCATTATTTTGCTCCAACTTCGAATTTGTTTCATTTTACATAATAATTCCACAATACCAGAATGGAATTGGAATTTACTTAACGTTTAACCTTTTACGTCGCCTGCTGTTGTATTATGTATTGGACTTCCAAATGGTTTTGAGTCTACGAAGTCATTTCAGTATACAACAGCTTAATGAACTTGATTTTTCATAAATGAATACATTTCCAGATTATATGATGTATCACGGTGTGGCACAAAGTCCTGTTAATCGAAGTTACGTTTATTTATTTGAGCCTTTTATTCTTAGGATAGCGTGTCCATTTTCCGCTGGCATGCGACATGGTAAAAAAATTAGTTATGTACGCAAAAACACTCTATGTCTCTACCTGATATGTTTATAATTCTTTACTGAGTCCTTCTTGAATTTTTATTTTTGGTTTCATATTGAAAACTCCAGAATAGACAATTGCATTACTATTAGGAATTACTTTTAAAACCTCTATATCGTGAGCCATGAGTAAATATTCTTCAAAAGCATCTCTTCCGTATCCCTTATTTGCCACACCAACAGAGAATGAATAATCTCCTGCTGAGAGTGGAAAAAAGAATTCCCAGATTAATTCTGCAATCTGTCCTCTTTTTAGAGTAAAAGTTTTAATGCCACTACAATATGTATTTGTTTCAAATACTGATACACCCAGATTGTTTCTAACGTGAAGACCAAAGTGAGGATCAGATAATTCTTTTAAGGCCTTAACTTGATATCTAACTTTAATTGCCTGTTCACTCTCAATGTGTAATATTTCCTCATTTTTTGAGTTCAGGACTTTAAAAGAAATAAGTTCAACTTCTCCTGTTGAAGCATTTGGATTTTTTCGACCTTCATGATCTGTTACTTCATTTACTATTACCTCTGTATTTCCCATATGTGATTTACTCAAAATTATTCCATGGTAATAATCAATTATATCTTTTGGGTCACCGGAACTGATTATACGACCATGATCTAACAGTATTGCTGAATCACATATTGTTTTCACAGCGTTCATATCGTGAGATACAAAAATAATGGAACCACCATCGTTTTTGAACTCTATAATTTTCCTCATACATTTTTGCTGAAAATATGCGTCTCCTACTGACAGCGCTTCGTCGACTAAAAAGCATTTTGGTTCTGCATGCATTGCTATTGAAAATGCGAGCCTCATAAGCATACCCGACGAGTATGTTTTGATCGGGTCATAAATAAAATCTCCAAGTTCTGTAAAATTAATAATGTCATCTTTTTTTCTTTCAATTTCTTCTTTATCCATTCCTAGAAATGTCCCGTTCATGAAAATGTTTTCAAGACCTGTAAGTTCATGATCAAAACCCGTTCCAAGCTCAAGTAAACCGGTAATTTTTCCATCTACTTTTATAGAACCCTCATCAGGAAGCAAAACACCGGAAAGTATTTTCAATAAAGTAGATTTGCCCGCTCCATTCTGCCCCACTATTCCGAGAGTTTTTCCTTCTTTGACTTCAAAAGAGACGTTTTGCAATGCAGTTATCTCTCGGTGGTATTTTTTCCTGAAGATTTTCTCTTTTAATCTGTCAGCGGGTGAGTGATATGACTTGAATGTTTTTGAAACATCTGATACTTTGATCATTTTGTATTCACAACTTGTAATTTTTAATTATATGAAGTCCCGAACATCTTTTTCAAGCTTTTTGAAAGTAAAGCCTGCGCACAGCAGGATTGCAAAACTCAACAGGAATAGATACAGAATAGCCTCTAAGTCTGGAATCTGCTCATATATAAAGACACTATGGTAAGCATGAATGAATGTAAAGGCCGGATTGTACACCATAATCTTTTTAACAAACTCCGGAAGTATATCATAAATATATACAATTGGTGTAAACCAGAACCAGAACTGAAGTACGATTCTTACGATTTCTTTTAAATCTCTTAAAAAAACAACAAATATTCCTATGAAAAATCCAAGTGAATAGGCAAAAAGCTGCTGTACCAAATATATTAACGGAACAAATAAGATTACAGGTTTTACTCCATATCCACTAATTAGAAGTAAGAACAAGAATACTCCCATTGTCACGACAAAAGTGATACTCTCCGAAATAGCAATATAAAGAGGGAATGAAGAAAGATCAACCTTTACTTTTGTGATTATATGTTTTTTATCTAAAAAAACGGTGGCCGTTCTTAAGACCGTGTTTGAAAAAGCATTCCATGCGATTACACCAGAAGTAAGATAAAACCCATAAGCGTATACCGAAGAAGAACCAGGCAAACGCGATCCCATCAGATTAGCAAATATGACGGTAAATATAAAAATATCTACAAGTGGATAAATAAAGTTCCACAAAGCTCCTAAAGTAGATCCAGAGTACTTTTCAGTAATATCTCTTTTTGCTAATTCAAGAATTAAACCTAAATTCAAAATAATATCTCCTAATTGTTACTTCGCCAAGATGGAAGAATATTACATTTTTTCAAGAAACAATCTGATTACTGTAGGTCACATATCACAAAAACAATTTTCGCAGGCAATATTTTTTTTCATGCTATTTTCAAAAATAGAAATATCAAACATAGCTGCTCTTTTAAAACATTCGTTTCCATAGCTTGATGGGTTTTTTGAAATATTTTTTACTGCCCTGATTATACTTTGAATCTCTGCTTCCACAAACACGCCGGTTTTCCCGTCGATTACCGTTTCCTTAAATCCACCTTCATTTACAGCTACTACAGGTTTTCCACTTGCCATAGCTTCTACAGGTGTCATCCCAAAATCCTCATCCATGGCAGTGCAGATAAAACCTCTACAACGGGAATAAAGGTCAAGTAATTCCGTCTCAGAAACCTCACCAAGAACCTTTACGTTTTCAGGTAAATTGTCAAGGATATTTTTTGCGTAACTTTTTGCATGATCTCCTTTGGAATACCCCCCGACAATGACAAGCCTCTCTTCGGGCATTTTCTTGAATGCCTCAATTTGAATTTCAACTCGTTTTTCGGGATAGAGCCGGTTTACTGAAAGCCAGAAGTCTCCATATTCTTTACAGGTAAATTTTGAAGTTTCCACAGGGGGGTAGATAACTTCAGCATCCCTGTGGAAATACTTTTTGATTCTTGTTGAGGTATTTTTAGAGTTAGTTACTATTTTACAGACGTGGGAAAGGTAGTATTCGGAAACCGGTCTGTGAAGCTTGACCCAGATCCGGAAGAAGATCGAAATCCAGAGAGGTTGCCTGCTGATAAAAGTATCGTAAAGGTCATAGAAAGCTCGTGTGGGAGTATGGCAGTAATATAGATTGGGCTTATGCTTCTTTGCCGCGAAATATGCCCAGTTGCCTGAAAAAATGAAAAAATCATATTCCTTTGAAAAATCACAGGCTGCAAAGTGGAAAGATGCAGAGATCTGCTTCATAGGAGGTACTTTTGGGGTTTTTCCCAGGCTGATTATGCGTATGTTGGAATACCCCATCTTTTTTATGGACTCCATATTCAAGTCAGTAGTGATAACATCAGCATTGAAGTATTTTGCGAGCATGAGGACAAGTTTCTCTCCGCCACCAATAGCTCCAAAATAATCATGAAATATGGCTATTTTCATCGATTTCTCACTTTTTTCAGAGGTTTAAACAAGTGCAGATAAAAGGCTAATTAAATTATAAATGTAAGCATCTGGGTCTCCAGGAGTGGGAAGATTGACGCATCAGGTTTTTATAATCTGAAGTTTCCAATCTATCCTTAAACTATCAGCACAAAATTTATCTGTAGCATCCAATTTTCAATTAATAGTACCCGATTTTCTGCAAGATTTCAACAACTCATTAAGCTCAACGGTTATAAATATATTGAAAATTGTATATCAACAGTAGAGACATATGATACTTTCCAGATGAGATGGTTCATTAGATATATATAATACTTCCCAGATGAAGTGGTTCATTAGATAACGAGATGCTTCATTATATAACGAGATAATTTGTCAGGTATTAAAGCACAGTTAACCTTCACTTTGTTTAATATAGTTAACCTTTACTTTATTTAAGAACAGCTAACCTTCACTTCAAGCGTCACTTTAGTGTTATTTGCCTAATAATGAAAAAATTTTGCTCTGGAGATTGAGACCTTTAAGCATCACTTCAGTGCTATTTACCTTCATTTCTTCTCATTTAGTACACTTACCTAAACGGGACAAACTTAATACTCAGGTTACAATTACAGTCTGCGGTTATACATGTTAAAAATACTCATGTTATCATTTAGATCGTAAAACAACCTTAAAGTTATTATATTAATTCAACTACTATCAAAGATTAAGATACTCAAAAGTGCAGTGAATGCAAAAGTTAAAAACTAAAAGAGATGGTTACTACGAACAAAGGCATGGGATGTCCGGTGGCAAAACGGCCCGCTCATAGGTTAAAATTCGGTATTATTTCTTTGACCGCAGTTGTATTAATTGCTTTTCTCATGCGCATGATCTCATATTCCACGGTTACTGCAAACGGAAGCATAACCTTCATCGGATATGATAGCTTCTACCATATGCGGCGCATTTTGTATACAGCTTCTAATTTTCCTCATTCCCTTAATTTCGATTCTTATATCAATTATCCTGGGGGTTTTGAAGTAGGATGGCCTCCTCTTTTTGACTTCCTGGGCGCGTTGCTTGCAAAAGTCCTGGGGGGAGGCAATCCGAACCTGTATACTACCGAATTTGCAGGAGCTCTGCTTCCAGTGCTTCTGGGAGTTTTGACAATAATCCCACTGTATATAGCAGCTGCCTCGGTATTTGACCGAAAAACCGCACTTCTTGGAGCCTTGATTTTTGCAGTGATCCCAGCCCACGTCTATATATCCCGGTTTGGAGCAGTTGACCATCACGTAGCAGAGACTCTACTCTCAACCTCAGCTTATGCATGTTTTATACTCGCTTTAAAATGGGCAAGAGAGGGCTCCCTTTCTCTGCCCTCTCTCAAAAATATCTCTTCCGAAAAGAAACTAATGAAATCGCTAGCTCTTGCAGGAGCATCTGGACTATTCTTTGCACTTCTTATTTACACATGGGTAGGAGCCCTTGTATTTGTAAGCTTTATTTTATTTTACGCATTCATACAGACCACAAGCGATCTTAAGAATGGGAAAAACTCCGACTATCTTCTTATATGTTCTACTGTAGCCCTTCTTACAACGCTTCTTTTTACCATCCCCCTATCAGCAGGATCCTTGCGTCCAGGTCTGGAAATGAGTGCAATGTATCTTTCCTGGTTCCAGGTATTCTATGTGTTCAGCATGCTAGCGGGAACCTTAATCCTCTGGGGCTTTTCACTATATATCTCGAAAAAAGGTCTGGACTGGAAGTACTATCCAGCCGCCTTAATACTGGTTTCTTTGGCAGGGCTTCTGTCTCTCAGAATTTTTTCCGTTGAATCTTATTCTTTTGTAGTTGAGGGAATGAGATTCTTCCTCGGAAAAGGTGAATATATAGGCACGATTTCCGAAGCCCTGCCAATATTTTTAACTTCAGAGGGAAAACTTACTTTTTCGCCAGTATTGGGAAGCCTCGGGCTTTGTTTCCTTTCCGCTCTGGGAGGATTTTTCCTGCTCGGCCTTGAATGGAAAGGGGAAAAATCAAAGCCTGAAGGAGTTTTCTTCCTCTTATGGTCAGTTTTTTTCGCGTATTTAATGCTCTCTCAGAGGCGTTTCTCATATCTCTTCGCAGTAAACGTCGCAATCCTTACCTCATACTTCCTCTGGGTTTTACTTGAGTCTTTTAACTTTGAGACTGAAGTAAGAAAGCTAGTGAAATCCGAGCCGATTCCCAGGAAAAATGCCGTGCCTGCGCTTAAGGCAGGGAAAGAAACGAAGTCAAAAACAAAATCAAAATCGAAGATAAATAGTCCCTCGCTCTCAAAAAAGAATTTTCAACCCGACTATTTCAAAATTGTCTCATCCCTGATACTTATAGGACTTGTATTTATACCATGCATATGGGCAGGAGTTGCTTTTGCAAAAGATGAAGGTTTTATTGATCCTGTGTGGAAGGACTCTCTCACCTGGCTTGGAACCTCGAGCCCTGAAACTTCTTATTACCTTGAGCCTTCCGGAACTCCCGAATATGGGGTTTTGAGCTGGTGGGACTACGGAAACTGGATCGTTTATCTGGCTAAAAGGCCTGCAGTTTCAAACAACTTCCAGACCGGTATAGACGATTCTGCGCATTTCTTCACAACGGCCTCCGAGGAAGAAGCAAAAGCAATTATAGAAAAGCTCAAAGTAAAGTATGTAATAACCGACAATCTGATGGCAGGCGGCAAGTTTGGGTCCATTGTTAAGCTTGCAGGCGAGGACATAAACAAGTATGTAAATATTCAAACCGTCAACGGAAACGGTGGGCTTCAAACCGTTGCAACTGCTAAAAAGGAATTTACGGAAACCGAATTATACAAACTTCATGAACTTGACGGATCAAATCTTGGAAACCTGAGGCTCGTCCATGAAAATACTATCCCTGAAATGAATGACACGAGTAGTGACGTAAAGATATTCGAATTTGTCCCCGGAGCCAGGCTTTCAGGTACTGCAGACCCAGGACAAAACATTACTGCGATCCTTGAGCTCAGCTCTAACACGGGCCGAAAATTCACATATCAGAATGAAGCAGTGTCAGATAAAAACGGTTCATTTGAAATAACCGTACCTTACTCTACCGAAAATACGGCAGGTGGAGTCAATGCTCTGTCGGCTTATTCCCTGAACGCAGGAGGAAATGCAACAGTCTCAGAAATCCAGGTAACGGAAGATGATATCCTGAAAGGGAATAGAGTAGAGGTAAAAATCCCAAACTCAAAATAAGGCCTTTCTGAGCCGGAGTTTTTGAAATGAAAACAGAAATTAAAACCTTTTAATAAATGAAAAGAGAAAAAGAACTCTTTTCATTCTCTTTTTTTCTCTTTCTTTTATTGTTTCTCAAATCGGCTTTATTCAATATTTTGAGAAGGCAACTTCAGTAGTGGGCTGTGCCGAAAATCCTGAAGATTTCATTCTCCCGCACTTTCGACTCCTACGGCGCTCAGGAACCTTTTCACTACTGCTTCATTAACCAGCCTGAGTAATGTCTGCCGGTCTTTTGTAGCGCTGAAAACACCAAGGGGAATCTGGGCTCCTGCTGCATTTGCGTGTCCACCCGCATCTTCTCCGAAAGCCTGGCGCATAATTTCACCGAGGTTAATTCTGATATCGTTGCTTCTCCCGGAGATATATATGCGGTCTTCAGTGACCCCAAAAACCACGGTTGTAGAGATCCCCTCAAGGCTCAAAAGGTAATCTGCAGCTTGCGGGAGTGTATCCCTATCCCTTATGTTCCCAACATTCGAGAGAAGGTAACTTCCCAGTACCTGCCGGTTCCTGATGGCTTCTCCTAGCACTTCAAGGGTTTCGATGGCCATTGAAGGCTGCTCAAGCTGATCAAGAATTCCATGGTTCGAAAGTGGGTAAAGATAAGAAGCAGCTGAAAGATCAGCAGGGTCAGTTTTCCGCTTGAAATCCTGAGTGTCAGTCCGGATTCCATAAAGCAGGGCCGTTGCCAGGGTCTTAGAGATATTGATATTAAGCTGCTGCAGGTACTTTGTCATTATAGTAGCCGTTGCTCCGAAATTAGGACGGATATCTATGTACTCAGCCTTTATCTCGGTTTCTCCTGGCGGGTGATGGTCAATTACAACACCAACAAACGAGTTGAGGGGAACCATGTTGTTAACGCCGGGAATAGAACAGTCTATAAGGGCGATTTCATCGTAGCCTTTGAGGACGTTTTCTTCCATCTTGCCGAGGTCAATCCCAAGAAGGTTTACAAAGGCTTTATTTTCCTGATGCCCGATTCTGCCATGGTAGAGGATGTTTGCCTCAACCCCGATACTCTTTGCGATCTCTTTCAGGGCTAACCCGCTTGAAATGGCATCCGGGTCAGGGTTATCGTGGATTACAATAGCAAGTTTTTTGTCCCTTATTCCTTTCAGCCACCGTGCAAGCCTGTTACCCCTATGAACCGACTCGGCTCTTTCAAGGGAACGAGAAAGGGAACTTGCAACAAGCTTTGAAGGCATAAAGACATAATCTGCCCCAAGGTCTTCCATTTTTTCCTTATTTATAACATCTGAGGCCCGGGAAAAGAGCTGCACATCAGGGTTAATTGCCTTCTTAAAATTCTCAATGCCCTTTCTGTTAGCCTCGTTATTGGAAGTCAGGAAAAGTATAACAACAACATTTTTAAGGTCAATCTTATCGACAAGCTCAGGATCGGAGATGTCGCCTACAATCGCTTCAAAGCCTTCCTCCCTGAGAGTCTCAACCTTAGCTTCGTCTTTATCTACAATAATTACGAGCTTATTGCTTTCCCTGAGCTCTTTTGCAAGCGCAAAGCCAACACTTCCACTGCCCAGAACAAGGTATCTGGGTTTGACTGTACTTTTAAGATTGCTATCCGCATCTTTTGAAAAGTTATTCAAAAATAGTCCTCCCGGTTTTATATAAGTCCAGACACGTGCAAAGGAAAGCAAACATTTGATCAGAATCCTGCCTATTCACATTTTACTGCAGTTAGTTAACTGTAAGGCTAACTGTAGTTTTTTGGACTGTTTTTTCTTGCTGATTAGACACTCTTACGAAACTGCATTTTATATATCATATTC
>DATMYS010000329.1:0-2639 GCA_035560835.1 Methanosarcina sp. | reverse complement strand
AATCAATTCGGTTCTAAAGTAGAATTGAAGTAGAATAATAGGCTCTAGTCACTCTTTACTCAATGAATTAATGTAAGGCTGTTGACATGCCTGATTTTCTTTTTCTTTTACTGAAAACCTCAACGTGAAATCAGTACCATTGTCCCTTTTCAGTTGAAGTTCTCCTTCTAACTGGTCCACAAGGGTGCTTACTAATTGCAGGCCAAGTGACCTGGGATTTTCTAAATCCAGATCTTCAGGAATTCCTTTTCCATTTCCGAAATTTTCAGGCTGAATATTAAATCTTGTATTTCATTACTCTTTTCTTCATCCCTGCAAAGACGGACTAGGATTTCCCCTTCTTTTCTTTCAGTAAATGCATGCTTTAAAGAGTTAGAAATGAGTTCATTAACGATTATGCCCAATGGAACAGCAGTATCCATGTCAAGAAACGTGTTTTCCTTCAGGTCCATGTTCAGGCGGATATTTTTGCTGCTAGTGCTGTAAGTCTTGAGCAGATTTTCAGCTAACTTTTCGAGATAGGAAGAAAAGTCCAGTGTATAAGCTTCATCCCCTTTATAAAGTTCTTCATGGATAAGAGACATTGATAATACACGATTCTGGCTTTCACTGAAAGCTTGTCTAACCGTTTCATCCTTGAACTTCTCAGCCTGGAGGTCCAGCAAGGAAGATATTACCTGTAAGTTGTTTTTGATTCTGTGATGAATTTCCTTTATTCGGGTCTTTTCGAGTTTTATCAGAGCTTCTTCTGCTTTCTTATGTTCAGTAATATCCTGAACTGTACCACTCAGTCGAATTGGAATATTCTCATTGTCACAAGTAACTTTGATATCTTCATGAAGTATACGCTCTACTCCATTAGATCGGATTATTCTATATTCAGCGTCAAAGAATTTTTCATTTAAAGCTTGTTTGACTGCTTCAATTAAATACTCACGCTCATCTGGATGTACACGGCTCAAAAACATATCGTAGTTGACCCCGAATTCTTGAGGTTCAAATCCAAAAATACGATAAACTTCATCAGACCAGCGTACCTCTCCAGTACTAATATTGCGACACCAATTTCCAATATGAGCAATTTCCTGAGCTTCAGCAAGACTTTTCTCACTTTCTTTTAATGAAAGGTAAGCAATTTCCAGCTCTGCTGTACGTTCTTTAATTTTCTCTTCTAAACTACTGTAGGCTTTTTTAAGGGCTTCTTCAGTTCGCTTGCGGTCAGTGATGTCCATAATCATGGTCAGTGACCCTGCGTATTTTCCTTGATCATCGAATAATGGACTGGAAGAAAGAATGCACCATAGGTCTGATCCATCCTTCCGGGTGAACCGATAGTCGATTAAGTGGTTAACTTCCTGCATATGCTCGCGCAGTCTATCATTCACCTTTGCGCTAAACTCTGGAGATATGAACTTTTGAGGCGACTGTTCCAGGATTTCCTCTATACTATAGCCCAGCATTTCAGAGACTTTCTGGTTGACAAAGAAGGTTCGATTGCTGTGATCAATTAACCAGATACCTTCCTGAGAGGTTTCCACAATCTGCCGATATTTTGCCTCACTATCACGCAGTGCCTCCTCCACTTGTTTCTGTTTGGCAAGTTCTATTTTAAGATTCTCAATAAGGCGAGAATTTTCCAGGGCTAGCGATACCGATGATGCAAGCTGTATTCCAAAACTAATATGGACATCACTAAATGCAAAAGTAGATTTGTGAAAGTTGAAAAAGATCACACCGATAACTTCATCTCTGGTTATAAGGGGTACAACCAGTACAGAACGAACGTTCCATTTCCTCGTATGATTGCTATTTACCCGTTCATCATTAAAGGTATCGTTGATAGCGACTGGTTTTTTAGTTTTAATTGCAAGTACAGCGTGAAGCTCTTCCTCATCATTCATTATCGATCCGAGTATATCCTCTGGAAAACCATACGAATGACTGAGAACCCAATGGTCGTTCTTTCTAAGAGAAATAGTGGCAGTATCACTCCCAATTGCCTTGGCTGCTTCTGAAACAATTTTTTTCATTATCTCATCGAAGTCAAGGATTGAATGAATCGTCAGATTGATGGAATTAAGTGACTCACGGAAAGTTTCACTCAACTTGCGCTCCATATTCACTTTTTCCAGAGCGCGCTCAAATTCTTCAGCTTCCTCTAGGCGTGCTCTCAGGCTCTGTATCTCATCCTTTAAGGCATAGTTTTCATCTACCAGTGTCTGATAGGGTATGGGCTCTTGACCTTTAATATTTTTAGGACTCATACTTTTATATCGTCCCTTTAATAATCGATCTTATCTTGCAGATTGGTATTCTCTCAATGGATTTTTTATTATTATGTTTGTTTAACGGTCCCATCATTTTTTACACTAAGTTTATTTTACACTAAGCTTAATATTTAGATTCATTACCTGAAACTGTTCAATCTTGTTTTTGTTTATTCTCTTCAGGTTTCTTTTAATAGCGACTAAGGTTTCTTGATATCAGGCTACAAAAGTTGGCAATGGAACTTTGAACTAAGAGAGTCTTATAAAAGTATACTAAATAATCCAAGGAATCAAGCAGGCTACCCGAAGCATATACTCCATAATTTTAATGTAGGGTTAGTGCACACAATTTTATTCTTTCATACATTGTTG
>DATMYS010000328.1:0-2476 GCA_035560835.1 Methanosarcina sp. | reverse complement strand
TTTTTTTCTCCATGGTCATCAGTTCGATAAAAATCAAGCTATTTTAAAGCATATCAATAAATTCTGGAATCCTATTAACTGGTTCCAAGATCTTTTCAATGTCAAATTTACTAAAAAGTATTGGAAAGCAAATTTTGCTATATTTTTAGGCTTATTAATTGGTGAAAAATACTTTTTAATGAGAGAATTTCCACATCCTGGTTTCTTTGATAATCTGAGTTGGGCTATGATTATTGGCTTTTTTGCATTAAGTTCGATTCCTGGTATTGTTGCCAATACTCAAGGAATAATTTACAACTTCACGAAGCCTATGGATAAGACTGCAGAACAAGTCATTAAACATAGGTATTACCAGAAAAACAAAGAAACTATAGATGCAGATGTTATTGTTTTTGGTCATACTCATTTTGCAAGCTCTTATGAGCTAAGAACAGAAGCAGGGAAGAAATTATTTCTTAATAGCGGGTGCTGGATTGGGTCAGATATAGAATATAATGGAATAATGTGTTACACAAATACGTTTCTATACTTAGATGAAAGGGGGGCATATATCATGACATGGCGTGGCTCTGGTAATATTGAATGTATTGAAGCTTTTACATAAAATGAAGTATAAATAGAGTGATATGTCAAAGATTGAGCAGAGTTATCTTTTTTATTGATACATAGTTTTTGCCACAAAAACTATGCATCTTGTCTTGGTTTCTATTACAATTTTACAGAATTTTGGTACACTGCCTTGAAGTTTATTCGATTGTAACTGGATCACTGAAGTCCTCTCCAAAATTATTTTCCGATCCTTATATATACCACAAGGATTTAATATGCGGAAAATGCCGCTGGAAGAAAAAAAGGAAAATGCCGGGAAAGATTTCCCGGAAGTTCAGGAAGAGAATAGGAAGGAAGAAACTGCTTTGCTTCCTTTTGACATTCCTGATTTCAAAACTCTCCTGAAAAAGCAGGGTTATGCTCTGGCAGGCCGTCACTCGGCTGTTAAGACCTGTCTCTGGCTCAGGCATGCTATAAATGGTCAGGGCTTCTGCTATAAATCGAAGTTTTATGGAGTTCAGTCCCATCGCTGCCTTCAGATGACTCCAACGCTTATGTGCAATCAACGTTGTCTTTTCTGCTGGCGCCCGACTGAGGTTCCTGTTCCTGCGCCCGAGGAGTGGGATTCGCCTGAGAAGATAGTGGAAGAAAGCATTGTCTGCCAGCGTAAGCTAATCACCGGTTTTGGCGGTTCTCCTAATGCTCTTAAGGAACGCTGGATTGAGGGCAATGAGCCAAACAATGTCGCAATCTCCCTGTCAGGTGAGCCGACCTTTTACCCTTATCTCTCGGAACTTATTGAGGAGTACGAAAAAAGAGGTTTTACGACCTTTCTTGTCACAAACGGCACAGTTCCCGAGATGTTTGCAAAGGTTTCCCCTTCCCAGCTCTATATGAGTCTTGATGCCCCGAATCTTGAGACCTACCTGAAGGTCTGCCAGCCCAAATCGCCTGCCCTCTGGGAAAAAATCAATGAATCTCTGTCCCTGATGAAGCAGAAAAAATCAAGGACAGTCATCCGAACCACCCTGGTAAAAGGTGAAAATCTGTTCAAGCCTGAGGCTTATGCCAGGCTAATGGAAAAAGCCTCCCCTGATTTTGTGGAGATAAAAGCGTATATGCATCTGGGTTTCTCACGGCTCAGGCTTGACCGCTCTGCAATGCCTACTCACGAAGAGGTCTTAGAGTTCTCAAAGGAACTTGCAAAACATCTTGGGTATGAAATCGCAGATGAATCTGAAATCAGCAGGGTAGTCTTGTTATCAAAGAACGGAAGAAAATCTCCTGTCAACAGGAATAGATGAATCTGATATTAGCAGAGTAATCCTGTTATCAAAGGATGGAAAAAGTCTCCTGTCAACAGGAATAAATCTCCTGTCAAAAAGGTGTTTTCTGCCTTGAATAAACTCAAGTTTTCTATCATTAGTACTCAGTAATAATTAACCGCAGAGTATACAGAAAAATTTTTATATGCTTCTGAATATATAATATGAGTTAAGGGATAGAAACAAATATAAACTCATGTTTCAATTAGGATATGATCCCAAAGGGATTAATTCAGTTTTATAGTTATATACAGTTTGAGTAAAATTATGTCTCACATCTAGTGATATCAACAGAGCACGAAAACGAACAGTTTTACGCAGTAATGGAACTGGCTTTTTTCCGGAATTTCGGAGTGTCGGTTTTTCTGGCAGCGTACTCTTACTCTCAGTTTTTTGTGTTCAGAGCGGTTTTTACATTCAGCTTTCGGTCGAGACTGGACTCGTTGTGTGATTTATAGTTACTAAATCTTTTCTCACTCTTGTTGAGCTAACCGAAAAGCTAAACGAATGGCGGACTGACCAATAAAAATTACTAAGATGCCATATTTAAATATCAAAGTTGAAATTCTTAAATGTGTTTTTAAATTTGATAGTTCCAAAAA
>DATMYS010000327.1:0-3589 GCA_035560835.1 Methanosarcina sp. | reverse complement strand
CTATTATTATGATACTATTTCTTTATGTTATACCAGATCATATATAGTAGACAGTTTCGAAGTGGATATTGGTATCAAGATAGGTGTCATAAAAATATCTTAGCTCTGCACTGATTTTGGTGTTTAAGGTCTTGATCCTTTCACTTCTTCCTTTTTTATGTCTTGATCCGTTACTGCTTCCTTTTTGATCCGGGTAACTTTTAAGCGCTTCAATTTGCTTTTGATACCGATTTTTTTAGATCCTACGGCACTCTGGTTGATACATGAATTGCAAACAGTCTCAAAGTTGATATTCTAATGTCAACCTATTGTCAACGGAAACCTTTATTTTCAAGTAAACGTTCTTCTTCGCTATCAGTTTGAGTTTATTTGAAGGTTAACAATAAGACCGATAAGCCAGTTGAGCTGGCAGCAGACAGAAAAGAGTAAAGATTAGAAAAACCTGAAAATTTGCCCTGTTGAACAGTGAGGGTCCAGTTTCATGAGCAGAAAAGTAACCTATCCAAAAGTTATGTGTACGCAGCACCCAGACTCTGCATCAAGGTACATATCCACGCAGGAAGAGCCGGAAGAAGCCGTGGAGGCTGCTATGGTATTCGGCTGTGACGAATATATGCCGGATTATGAAGGGAAGGCAACTCCCTACCATCAGAACGTCCAGATAGTATCAAAATTCATAGAAGAGACAAAACTGATTCCCGGAAAAGACATTTTTATCACTCCCAGGGCTCCTAGTGCGGTTCAGGAGAATCGGTTCAGGCAGCTCATGGTCATGATGTCAATTGCTGAGGCTAATTACAATGCCCTCGAATATTCGGATGTACAGGCAATCAATGAATTCGTGCATCCTATGACAGACAGCGTCAGGGAAATTATTGGAGCTCAACAGCATATGGTAGACGTAAGTGAGCTTGCAAAAAAGGAATTCGGTTTCTCAATGGAAGTCCCGCGCATAATTCCTCTTATAGAGGATGCTCCTGCGTTGCTGCATGCAAAAGAACTTACAGAAAATACGCTTCTTGCCTGGAAAGGACACCTCGGGACAACTCCTGACAAATTCAGGGTATTTCTGGGCAAATCCGACTCTGCTCTTTCCTTCGGGCATGTTGCGAGCACGCTTTCATGTAAATACGCAATAAACGGACTTTCGGAGCTAAATTCCGAACTTGACACCAAAACCGGTATTATATTCGGAGCAGGAACGCTGCCTTTTAGAGGACACCTGGACTTGAAGAACGCGGAGAACTTTTTCAGGGAATACCGGGGGATCGGAACTATTACTCTCCAGTCCGCGCTCAGATACAGCCATAAAAAAGGGGATGCTGAAGCCCTGGTAAACCTTGCAAAGGCCAGGCTGCCTGAAACGCCTGAACTATTTTCCATCGAAGAAAAAGAAGAGATAATAAACCTCATTGGGATATTTGGAGCAAGCTACAGCCGGATTCTCAGACAACTGGCTCCCGTGATAAACCGGGTAGCTGACCTTCTCCCACAGCAGCGGGATCGTCTTATGCATAAAGGTACAGGAGGCTATTCAAGAAGCGCTCCTGATATTTCAGGACTGGTTGAACTCTGCCGTACAGATATCGGAAAAGAGCTTGAAGCCAGCATGCCTGCTGAAGACCTTCATCTTCCAAGGGCAATTAAGTTTACAGGCGCTCTCTATTCCATAGGCCTGCCTCCGGAATTCATGGGCACAGGTTGTGCCCTTGAAGAAGCCCGGGAAAAACTTGGAGAAGCCGCCTGTGAAAACTTGCTTACAAAATATTTCCCCTCCCTTGCAGGTGACCTGAAATTTGCATCCGGGTATCTGGATCTCAATGTAGCTTCCCGCTTCCTATCAAGGGAATGTCTGAAGGAAGTCCGCAAAAATCTCGATATCCTTCGTGAGGTCTTTGACCTTGAAACCAGTCCCGAACCTTCGTACCGCATCCTGGTAGAGATGATGCAGCCTGACCTCCTGCAGGCAGGAAGTAGAGGAAATTGCATGGATGAGGAAGTTTCCCAGCTTGTATGCTCGACCCTCACCAAAATGGGGAAAATAAGAAAGGCCCTCGGTTAAGTTATTCCATCTCCGAACGGTTAACTCTCTCTTCCTTTTTATCTCCCTTTAGTGCTGCTGACCGTTGACCTTACTTCTTATCAAAGTTTACTCCTGGTTATCAGCCTTTTCCGTGGTATTGTCCTCATTTGAGCTGCTTTTCGCAGACACAGGAGTTTTAATTGTTTTTGAGGCAGTAACGTCGGTAAGATCGGTACTAAAACTTATGTGACTGGTACTGGAATTTGTAAAATATGTATTGGAGTTTGTAAGATCAATACTGAAATTTGTAAGATCAGTACTGGAACTTATGAGATATGTATTTGAATTTTCAACAGAGGGAGCCGGCTGCTGTGTATCAGGTACAGGTACAAGCGGCAGATAATCCGTAAAGTTGGTTCCATTATACGTTGTATCTGCAACGCCATTTTCATCCTTATCCTGTGCAGTTTGAGAGAACCCTGCCCCGCCCGGACTTGCCCAGAAGTTACCTCCAAGATATGGCCCCCCTACAATGTTTATGCCTGCTTTCTTCATCGTGTTCCAAGTATTTTTCCGGTTCCCTACTTCTGCATTAAAGGTATTATTGAGATAGTTATTGAATATAGTGTTGTTATCACAGGCTGGACACATAGAAAGGCCTGAAACATAACTGAAAGCAATGATGTTTCCAGAAAGCGTGCTGTTATCCGAGGAGTTTAGATGAATACCCCAATTGCTTTTTCTAATCGTGTTTCCGGAGAATATGGTGTAGTTTGAATGCGATATCCACATTCCGTACCGGATATTGTCCGAAACATTATTTCCTGAAATTATGTTCAGGTTTGAATTTGTCAGGTAAATTCCCATATCGTTCTTGCTTATAGTATTGTTATTGAGATTGTTGCTGCTTGAATTTAGAAGATAAAAACCGTAACCCGCATTCGAGCCTGCCATATTCTCTGTCAGGTTATTGTCGCTGCAATTATTTTCCAGAACAATTCCGTGATGATTTGAATTGGCACTGTTATTTAAGAGTACATTTCCTTCCGAGTGCATGAGCTGGATTCCGTATTTCTCGTTCAGAACCATTTTATTGTTCTCAATAGTGTTATTTTTTGAATTACTCAGATACAGCCCGAGGGAATTTTCTGAAAGGTCGTTGTTACTTATGGTACATTGACTGCATCCGGCTAAATAGATCCCTGTTACTTCAGCATATTGGGCTGATCGAATTTGAAATCCGTTAATTGTTACATTATTTGCCCGTATGTGAAACACGTTTGCATTCGGATTGTTAGCCGTAACTGTCGTATCCTCAGGATTCCCTGATTCTGACTTTATTGTCAGGTTTTGGGTACCGATTGTGATGTTTTCTGTATAGTTTCCAGGCTTTACGATTATCAAATCACCTGAACTTGTATTGTTTACTGCGGCCTGTATTGATTCTCCCGGCTGGACGAGAATCTCAATTGCAGTTCCGGCACTCGAGCTCAACGTGAAAATAAAGAAAGCTATAACTAAGCTGACAAATCTGTTTATTTTAATCCCCCACATTTAATATAAAGT
>DATMYS010000326.1:0-3046 GCA_035560835.1 Methanosarcina sp. | reverse complement strand
ATTATAAAAATACCCCTTTATTTCCACTGTGCTTTGACATCTGTCGACTATTTTTTAAGAAATCTTGACTTATTGGACGGCTTCCATTGGAAGGAAAAAAGAAGCCTGATCTCTCAGACTAGGGTCTTTCAGATTATAAATTTCCGAGACATACTTCATATAAAAATTAATTAAAAAGTTTAGGATCAGAGAGATTCCCTGAACTCCTTTATACCCTGAGCTACATTGGAAAGCAGGATGAAAGCTATTCTTTGGGAAGGCCAGGAACCCAGCCCACAGTCAGGACCTACATACTTTATCAGGTTGCCAAAACGCCTGTAATAAATCTTGAGCCTTTTTGTTATAGTAGCCGGAGTCTCAAGGCCGCTAACAATTTCCGGAAGATATTGCTGGTCCTTCCAGACGTTCGTACAGTACTTTTCGTTAAGGATTCCTGCCAGGGTGAAGATATCAGTCCTTGCAATCCCGAGCCTCAGGAAAGAATCCGTGTCCTCAAGTATTTTCTTATCTATCAATTCCAGGTAAGATGGCGTACCAGCAGATTCTACTCCTATAACGTTTATTGTAGGAACTTGACAGGCAAGATTATAGTAGAGAGGAGAATGGAGATGAATCTGTACGTCAGCTCCCCACTTGCTGGCCGCTTTTGAGGCGCTGGTAAGGGCAGAAATAATATCGTTCTCATCAAAAGCAAGCTCAGGATTCAGCCCTATACTTGGTTCATCAATAGAAACCACTGCGATCTTGAAATTTTTTGCAGACCTCATGGAGTTTCTTACAAAATTATTCACACTTTTTGCAAAAAGAGAATATATATCTGTATACCGTGTACCTCCAAACTCCTTCAGATAAAGTTCGGTTGGACCGGTTACGCAGACCCGAACCTTAAGGGTCTCTCCGAACTTTTCTTTGTAGGCCTTTGCAACCTTCTCTATAGCCTCAAGTTCCTCGACCCTGGCGCACTCAAGTTTTACCTCAAAGGGACTGTCACAGCAGTTAGAGTCCCGAATAACTTTCAGGAACTGCTCATTCATATCCTGATATTGAGGATAGGTAGGAACATCCACACCTGCATCTATTTTTTGCTGAAAGGCATCATTGATTACCGTAAAGAGTTTCTCATCTTCGGTTCTCGTTTTAAAGGCATTTTGGACCCATTCCTTACTGACTCCGTCAGGAAGGGGATAACTCCCAATATCGTCAAAGATGATTTCTTCCATATCCTCTTAGTAGACCTTTAAGGATTTAGCGTTATTGGGGAGACAGAAAAAATATAAAAAAAGAAACCCTTTAGTAAAACTTAAATTTCGCTCGATTATTCGATTGTTCGAGAACTAGAAAGATTTACTCTTCTTGTTTTTTCTTTTCTGCATTAAATTCGTTAATGCCTTTTGCGGTATTCTCAAGAAGTTTAAAGGCAAGTTCCTGATCCGGCCAGAAAGCCAGCCCACAATCAGGACTTGCATACTTTATCCGATCTCCAAGGATAGAATAAGCCGTTTCAAGCCTCTTTTTTACGACCGCCGGAGTTTCCAGTTCAGTAACGATTTTTTGCATGTACTCCCTTTCTTTCCAGGCATTGACCCCATAGTCTTCGTTAATAATACCTATAAGACTGGAAATATCAGTTCTCGAGACTCCGAGCCTGATGTAGGTATTTGAATCTTCAAGCACTTTTTTATCCAGAAGACTCAGGTAAGAAGGAGTTGCCGCATATTCAAACCCTATAACATTGATAGGCGTCTCGCAGACAAGCTTATATTTTAATGTAGAATGCAGGTGAATTTCCATATCTGCCCCCTGCTTTCTGGCATAGGCTGAAGCAACGGTGAGAGCAGAGACAATGTCAGCATCAGAAAACTGAATTCTGTCATTTATCCCGAGGCTTGGCTCGTCAAGAGCTATAACCTTTATTTTGAAATTTTTAGCAGCCACAAATGCCTGCTTTATAAAGTCTTCAATGTCCAGCGCAAGAACATGGTACGCATCCGCGTAACCCGTTGCCCCGAAAGCCTGAAGGTAAAGGTCTGTTGGTCCTGCGATACAAACCCTGGCTTCAAGCGTTTCGCCTGTTTCTTCTCTGTACTGTTTTGCAACCTCGTCAATTATTTCCAGCTCAAGGATCTTTGCATTTTCCTCTTTCAGCACGTAAGGCTCATAACAATTCTTCTCATCTTTGATAATATCCAGAAACTGCCCTATCTTATCTCTAAACTGAGGATATGTGGGTACATGTACTCCCACATCAATTTTCCTCCGGAAAGCCTCCCTTACCATGGAAAAAAGTTTTTCATCTTCATTTCGATTTTCAGCCGCAGCCTTTACCCATTCCCTTGTAATACCTTCAGGCGTGGGAAGACTGCCTCCATCAATAAAAATAATGTCCTGCATACCTGTTATGTAAGACAGGATCAAGTATTATAATTATTGGAATTGATTCAAGTTAAAAAGTTAAAAGTAAAGAGTTCAAAGTAAGGAGAAAAGCAGATTTTATTTGTAGATTATCCTTTATGTGCCCAATTTTAAGCACGAGAACTTTCAAGCAGCTGCCCTGATTCTCCAGGATCATTCTATAGTCTCCAACCCTCGGAGCTGATACGACTATTATTTATCCCTCAACCATCTATCCATCAACCAAGCCTGACTGGGCTTGCAGAGACTTCATCTTTTTCGACTATGACTGCCGTGCCATATGCGAGCAGTTCGGTCATTGCCGGACCTATCTCGGAAGAATCGAACTGAACACTCACCACTGCATTGGCTCCAAGAGCCTTTGCATGTTCCTTTAATCGATCAAGTGCCTGCTCTCTAGACTCGTTAAGGAGTTGCGTGTACTCGTGAATTTCCCCACCGACAATTGATCGGAGTCCTGCAGCTATGTTTCCACCAAGCCCACGGCTCCGCACGATCAGACCCCAGGTAAATCCAATAGTTTTTGTGATTTTATAACCAGGCAAGTACGGTGTACTGACAACTATAATATCATTCGTCATGTTATCCTCAATATACTTGTCAATTAGAATTTCTACAAAAATCTGTTTTTATG
>DATMYS010000325.1:0-11039 GCA_035560835.1 Methanosarcina sp. | reverse complement strand
AGGTTGAAAATAATTATGTAGTTACACAGTTGCCCGGCAAGATGAAAAGCACCTAGTTTGAATGTGATTTTCAACAACAAACTTTTCTAAATATTAGATATATCACTTTCACATATAGGAAATGAGTATAGATTACCCACTTGAAACAGCGAAGAGCCTAAATTTATGATATATTCTATGTGATTTCATTCCATTGTGCTACAATCAAGCTATTAATCCTGTCAAAATTCGCAAAAATATAGTTTTTGACTTCATTTAATCTTGAACTTGATTGTAAGTGTCAAATTCTTCAAGCTTTTTTTAATGAATTTTGTAGATATGTGTTTTAGCTCCTCAAATTCATATCGCATCAGCGATATGAATAATTGAGCGATGAACCCAATAATAGTAGCTCCATAAATGCGATCATCCGACTACACTCTCAACGGTTTAATGTTGATTTCGTTCTTCAATGAATGGAATATTTTCTCAATAGAATCCTTTTTTCTAGATGTTATTAATGCATCTTCAAGTGTCAAATCCCTGCTTCAGACAGAAAAATCCTTCTCTTCCATTAATCAGTGAAGCTTTCAAGAGTTCTATAGCTTCCTCGTCACTAAGCTCTTCGAGCTTAGTTCTAAAAGAGTAATCAATCTCAATCAACTCATTATTTACTCTGAATTTCTTCGGAAGCTTTTTTTTGTTTATGACTGTCCTGTGAATCTCTTTTGCTTCCCGTAACTTCTTCATAGCAACTCTTGCCTTTGCTTCCAACTGCCTTTTCTGTAACGATTCAGAGAAATAGAAATACTTAATGTTGCCAGGTTTGACGATTTTTATCCCATGTATACCTTTTTCGGAATCGATTAGTTCTACTCTTCCCAGATCAAAGTTCTCAATTATTTTATCGTCACTCGTATTCAGTTTCGTGGCAATGAGATAGTCCATCTCAGCATCCTGTATAATCTTGAGATTGTCTATGATGTTAGCTCCTTAATCAAAAACAATAAGAGAACCTTTTTCAAGTCTGCTTTTTACCTGGTTATAAGCATCAGGAAAGTGCTCAAGATTAAGAACATTTCCTTTATTCACTGTAACTCCAATAGGTATGTTTATGGGGGCAGCTAGTTCACTAATTCCAACTGTTATCTGCAGTTTATCAGGCCTGTGGTCTCTACTATATCCGAATTTACCAAGGTTGGATTTAGTCCCGAAAAGAACTATACTAGTTCAATCAAGGTTTATATTCGTCTCTTCAAAATCATAAACAGAAAATAGAGAGTCCAGTATATCAGAGATAATTTACTCTCTGTTACGTCCTAAAAGTTCAAGAGTTCTATAAAGAACTCTTTCATGAAACCTTTCAAGATTTAAGATATCCAGAATCTCTTCTTGGTTTTAACCATTTGCCAGCTTCCTTAATACTGAAATACTCAGTCAGTTTGTAACTTAACAAACTACTCAATAAACTATTGAGATCAAGACCTTTGCTTTTATGTTTGCTAAAAATATCACAGGAACCAAGCTTTTCATAAAAGTATTGGACAGCAAGAATGGATCCGATAGGAACACATATATTCTTGTTAGGAATTGTAGGGAATGCTCTTTGTTTTGCGATGTTCATTGGATCGAATTACACAAAATAGGGAGCACTTATTTTTATTTAACTGTCAAAGTCAGGTTATAATTCAGCCCTCTTGAGCGAAGCGAAAAGGGCTTCGTGCTGTTGCGATTACATCACAACTCCCAGGAAATCGGAGATTTTCTGTGATCCCGAAGCGAAACTCGGGTAGTGAAAAGGGCACCTTCCTCCCGAGACGGGCCTCGGGGCAGAAAGACTAATAAAGGAGTAAAAATTCAAATTGATACAAAACCCCATTAAACAAAAATTATAAAAGGTAATAATATGGTTTCAAAGAACCTTCCCTTCACGAAAGAGGAAATTCTGGAAATAATGAAAAAGTATCCCACCCCGTTTCATATCTACGACGAGAAAGCCATTCTGGAGAATGCGGAAAAAATGAAAGCAGCCTTCAGGGAGGTCCCAGGTTTTAAAGAGTTTTTTGCCGTAAAAGCCCTTCCAAACCCCTTTATTCTTAAAATCCTGAAAAAAGAAGGCTTCGGTACGGATTGCAGCTCTTTGCCGGAGTTAATTCTTGCTGAAAAAGCGGGAATTACCGGAGAAGACATAGTGTTTAGCTCAAATGATACTCCTTCTGAAGAGTTCCTGAAGGCAAAAGAGCTTGGAGCATACATAAACCTTGATGACATAAGCCATATTGACTACCTTGAAAAGTATGCCGGACTTCCTGAAGTTGTCTGTTTCAGGTACAATCCTGGCCCCCTTAAAGAGGGAAATGCCATTATAGGAAAACCTGAAGAAGCGAAATACGGCTTTACGAGAGACCAGCTTTTTGAAGGCTATCGTATACTCAGGGACAAAGGAGTAAAGCGTTTCGGAATGCACACGATGGTGGCCTCGAATGAATTAAATGCTGATTACTTTGTAGAAACCGCAAGAATTCTCTTCGAACTTATAGTTGAAATCTCAAAGGAACTCAACATAAGGTTCGAATTTGTGAATCTCGGCGGAGGAATAGGCATCCCGTACAGACCTGAAGAGGAACCTGTTTCCTTCGAAGCCGTGGCAAAAGGTGTCAAAGAAGCTTACGAAGCCACAATCAAAGCTAATGGGCTTTATCCGCTCAAAGTCTTCCTGGAATGCGGCCGTGTAATCACAGGCCCCTATGGTTACCTGATTTCCCAGGTTAGGCATCTCAAACACACCTATAAGGACTACGTTGGGATGGATTCCTGTATGGCCAACCTGATGCGGCCGGGCATTTACGGAGCCTATCACCATATAACCGTGCTCGGAAAGGAAAATGAAGCTCCTGCCCGCAAGTATGACGTAACCGGCTCCCTCTGCGAAAATAATGACAAGTTCGCAATCGACAGACCGCTTCCTGAAATTGAAATCGGAGATATCCTTGCAATCCACGATACAGGAGCTCACGGGCACGCTATGGGCTTCAACTATAACGGAAAACTCCGTTCTGCCGAACTCCTTCTCCGGAAGGACGGAAGCGTTGTGCAGATCAGAAGAGCCGAAACTATTGAGGACTACTTTGCAACTCTGGATTTCGAAGCCCTGAAGGATTTCAAGTGAGAAAATTCTTTCTTGAAAATTGGAAAAAATATTTCAAAAGAAGATTTACTGAAGAACCAAAGACAGGTGACCAGCAGAGAAATTTCATCGTTATATCTCAATATTGGATCTCACTGCTGCACCTGAATTAACCTTTTTTTACACGAAATGTATTTAGGACTTACGCACTTGAAATTCAAAATCAAGTGCAATAGATGCTGTGGTCAACTTCGTTTATTAGACGGTGAAGGTCTGATGCTATTGATTTCTCCGTTCAACCAAATAAGTCCTATTCCCTATAAATCTGGAAAGCCAAAAAATATGATAGAAACATCATACATCAGATGAGTCATCTCCACACTGTCTACACTCCTGCGCACTTATCATTCCACAATTCAAAAGATTCAGTGATTCAAATATACCTTCACCTACACTTATTCCTTTTAGAGCGCACTTCTTCATCAAACAGTCGTAAAGGACTTCATTTTCGCTTTTAATAAAGTCGCACATTTCCGAAATGAATTCATCTGTTATAAGTGGTTCTTCTTTGTTTACCCAATTATCAATTGACTCGATCAAATATTGACGCATAGATTTATTTTTTCCAATCTCATTCAGATCCATAAAAGCACATTCATCTATGCTTAGAACCCACTTGCCAAGTTTATACCTAAACATATCTCCACTATCATCTTCCAAACATACCCCTCCACAATACTTAAATTCTCATAATAATTAGGGGACTCATGCTATTTAATTCATCATAGGGCATAAACTGCCTGGATATTTTATCAGGTACAATAACTACTGTGACAAGAATTTATGTTTTTGGCAGTTAAAGGTTTAATATTACTTTTTTTCAGTTCAACTGCGTAAGTTCTGGGTTATAAAAACGAAAAAAATAGGTTTTTATTTCTCAACTTTTCTTGTGGATTCCCGGTCAAAAAAGATATTTTTCCCTTTTACACTAAGAGGAAGACACATAGCCACATCCGCATCTATTACTTTAAAGTAACAGGCAGCAGCTCCGGCAGAATAAAGGACACGGTTGTCGATACAGAGATCCTTTGCTTTTGCTGCTGCCGAGCCCACGGCAATTCCAAGATCCAGGTACTTAATCATGCACTGAGGACCAAGAAATTCTTTCTGCACTTTTCCGTATTAGAGCATCTCCTTACAGGTCCTAAACCCACAGGCTCCGCAGTCCAGATTACCTACGCCTGAGGCCTTCAGCCCTATAAGGGTAATTGCATCAGCATCCCTGACATTTTTAGCATCCCGAAGAAGAAATTTCAGGCCCTTGATTTCACTTAACTCTTCCATTTTATCAGCAAGATCAACTTTTTCCTCCTGAGAAAGGAGGCAGGTTACAATATCATCAATGCCTTTTCCTTTTGGGGCTGTCCGGGCGGCTGTGAGGATTATTTTTGCAAGCAATTCAACGGATTCAAGTTCAGGATTTGGTCTCATGGCAGAAAGTTGAAGATAATGCTATTTATAACTGAACCAGCAGGGACTATAATTACGAGTTCTCTTTCGCAAAATTATTTAGATACTGAGGACAATATATTAATGATCAAATATGACTCCCGAAGAAGCTGCGAAAAGAAAACAAGAATGGGTTTCAAAAATGAAGCGCGAAGGCAAAATGAAAGAGGATATGACCGAAGACCACAAGGCCTGCCTTAATGCCCTGCAGAACCCTGTCCGGAGAAACATTCTCAAAGCCTTGGTAGAGCATAAAAAGTCGCTGGAAGAAATTAGAACCGGACTCGAGCTCACGGATTCCCAGGCTAGTTATAACCTCAATATGCTGGAAAGTACTCTCTGTATTGAAAAAGAAGAGAGCGAAGGAGTTACATATTATGTCCTGACTCCTAGAGGAGAAGGATATATGGAAAACGTGGAGTTAAAAAAGTAAGGATATTGGACTCAGTAAAAGTACCTGGACTCAGCAGATAAACTTGACAGATAGTCCGAATGCATTTTTTGCATTTTTTTTGCATACTTTATCTCTGGAATCTTGAACCTCTTTAGTTATCCGCTTCAAAAAAAAGGAGATTCAGAACCAGGATCATGCGCCCTGGTTGAGTTTTTCCAAACCTTAAATAGCGACAGTCTCAAATATTCTCATATTTCTTCAGGATATCCTCAAAGGAGTCCGCGACAGCTTCAAGTTTTTCTCTTCCAAGCCCGAAAGTACTGAGTTTGAAATATTTGGTGAGTCCGGATTTGATGCCGTGAATATTGCGTGCTTTGAGCTCCTTATAGAGGAAGTATCTTCCGTTCTTGACCTTCTCGGAAATCTCATAAAAACGAGGAGCTTCGAAGAACATAAGGTCATGAGAATGGGGTTTTTGCCCGCCCTGGATAAAGCCCATTTCCTCAAGCCTTGCCGAAAACCAGCGGGCGTTTTCGACCTCCTGGTCCCAGTTCTGAACACGCCTTACCACATCCGGAAAAGATGCAATAAGGGTCATAACCGTAGCGCCCCTTGCCGTGCATCCCAGGAGCTCAACTTCTTTTACCTTGCTGTATTTGGATTTCCTGAATACGATAGGAGCGTACTCTTCACTTACCCCGAGCACTCCGACAGGTCCTGATGCAGCCATCGATTTATGCCCGCTGCCTGAAATAAAATCGGCACCGATCTCTTTTGCAGATACTGGCATTCTTCCGACTGCATACGCGCCATTCAAAAGGAGAGGAACGTCGTATTCATGGCAAACCGAGGCTATCTTTCCTGCATCGGGTAAGTTTCCATAGCTTCCATCCGGATAAGTTACAAGTGAAAGAGCAGGCGGTTTTCCACTTTCCTTTGTAACCTCTTCGATTGCCGTGGCATACCCCTCAGGGTCAAGGTAGTAATCGGGGCTGCCGGAATGCGGTACAGTTTTGATATTCAGGCCTGCTCTTTCGGCTGCAACATATGAAGAGTAATGGGCAAGTCCATCGAGCACTATCCAATCGCCAGGTTTTGCAACAGAGTGCATAATGGCGAACTTGGATTCACGTGCTCCATTTGTGACCCTTGCTTCATCACAGCCGAGGAACTCTGGAAGGGCCTTATGTACGAAATCATAAATTGGAGGCTTTTTTATCTGATCCAGAACCCCTCCGCAGAAATCACATACCGAATACCCGTCTCCCCACTCTACAAGAGCCTGTTTTGCAGCCTCGGTCAAACGCCCACCTGTTTGAAGAGGGTCGATATTTATACTGCCAAGAGTCTCTCTTTTTATAAAACCGAACTTCTGAAGGGATGAGTCGTCAAGTTTCATTTTCTTTCATACCTCAATTTATCTTTCAGACCTAAATATTAGTTACAGGTTAGTTTATGATTTTTTAAGTTGCAGATGCAGGACAATAATTTTGAACTAAAAAGAATTGGAATTACTAATCCAGTTTGATGCTTTTATCCACTTTTGAGTTTAAGATTTCTTGTTTATTCTGGATACGCATAGATTCATAAAAAAGTATTCCAAAGCTCCCCTAGATTTGAAGATAGCAAAAGCTCCTTAAGAAGTATCAAGAGCCCCCTGCTGGAAAGATTCCGAATTCGCCGAAAAAAGAAAGCAAAACGCCTTTATAAGACGTTATGCGACCATTTTTCAAATATCAGGCTTTTACTGCCTTGCTAAATACATCAGTAAATTCGTCGCACTGAGCAATTATTTTCGAAGCAGCGTCCTTTAAGACCTCAATAGGGTTTGTACCATCGGTTTTGATGTAAAGGATCGGGTCACTGATACTTACGTATTTCATATCATAGAAGGCAATCTTAACCCTTTGGTCTCTAATCAGAAGGTCCTTAAGCATATTTAGAAGAGTATGTGTCTCGCCTTTGAGCTCGACTTCAAGCTCATTGTCTGTTTTGGAAAGAATGTTCAGTTCCATTGGTGACCACCTTTAAATGATGAGTAATATAATTTACCTATAATTTACTGTGCATAAACCCATCCTGCGGGAAAAAGAAATTATTTTACCCCTTTCCCGTACTCGGTTGAGATTTTGCGAGTTTCGGTCATATTGCAGACAGGGCATTTAAGCTTTTTCCCTTCGATTACAAGTTCTCCTCTGCAGTTCGAGCAGTAGGCTTTTACAACTCCAAGGGAATCTTCGGCTGTTGTCAGGCGCATTCTCTCAGTGTCGAGAACCCTGGCCCTGATTATATCAAATGGTCTGAACTCGTCTGAAAGTCTCTTAACATAAGAGTCCCGCACATTCGACACATGGATGTCTCCAGAACGTACGTTGACAATTTCCCTATCTTCTTTGCCTTCAATTCCTGCAATTTCCACCATTGCCCCAGATTCGCGCACGTCAGTTATCTTTCCATAAACAATATCCCCTATTTTAAGAATATTCGGAGTGAGCGTGGTTGGCCTAACCGAGACTACTCTTGCTTTCCTATCAATAATTACGTTTCCGGTAGCTATAGAGTAAATATCTCCGGCAGATATGGTTGTTCCTCCCCCGGATTTGAACTCCTCAGTCGTTCCAACAAGCTCTCCAGGAAGAACAAAACCTCCTTTTTCAAGCTCTTCTTCAGGTGTCTCTACTTCATAGGGAGTCCTGGATCCAGGCATGTCCGTCCTTTCTCTGGGGCCTTTTTTCGGGTAAGGGAACCTTCTTTTCTTACCCTGGTCCCCCCTGAACTGGTCCTTAGATTGGTCCCTGGGCTGACCCTTAAACTGATCTCTGGGATGCCCCCTGAAGTGATCTCTTGATTGGTTCTTATACTGATCTCTGGACTGCTCCCTGGGTTGACTTTTAACCTGCTCTCTAGGCTGGGTCTTAAACTGATCTCTTGACTGGCTTTTGAATTGGTCCCTGCTTTCGGAAGTAATTTGAGTTACATTTTCGGCAACCGGCTTTCCTTCGCTCGGGCCAGTCAATTTCTTTCTCGTAGTTTTACTTTTTCTAATTCTAATCATGATCCCTCATTTGGACTATCGTTAGTAGTCGGTATAAATCGTAATCACAGTAACTATCAATGATATGGAATGCTGATAGCCATTCAATTGGACACTGGCACATTCAATTGACAGATAATCAACCTCAAGAGAGGGAATAGATTATCACGTTCGTATTATCTGCCACTTTTGCTCCTATTGACGCACAATATAGTTTGGTAATACACAGGCATACTTATTATAAGCAGTGTTATAGCTCGCCTTTTGAGGTAAAGTCCTGCACTGATACTATAAAATTTGATGCCATAAACGGTACTTGCGTCTGGATTATCCGGATACATTAATCCTGTAGATCTCGACCTCAATAACCTCTCTTTCTTTTTTATGGAAATCGAAGGTTCGTTTTATAGGGAATTTCGCAACGTAGGAGTGTGTAATGACTGCAGGCTTAATGAACTTTTGGATAAAAGCAAGGCTTCTGCGGTTGTGAATTGAATATATCACTTCACTGGTTCTTAATGCTGACGAAAGGAAAGGCCGGTCCCTGCCCTTCACTCTTGCCCCGAAAGGAGGGTTCATAACCGTGGTTTTTACATGTCCTGCAATATCGGCAATATCTGATAATACGAACTCAACTTTTACTCCAAGTTTTCGGGCATTTTCTTTTGCGGTTTCAAGTGCTTTTGAATCCGTATCATACCCCACAACCTTTCTGGCTCCCAGAAGCTTCGCCCCGATTGCAAGTATCCCAGTACCGCAGCCCAAATCCTGCACCGAGTCATCAAGATCTCCCTGCATATAAGCAAAGTGAAGAATTTCCGCGGCTAGAAGAGGAGGTGTCTGGTACTGCTCCAGCTCAAGTTCAGGATTGGAGAAGTCTTCCAGTTCTTCAAGCAGCATCTCAAGTTTTCTTTGTTTCATTCCATCGACTTAAATTTTCTATTTATATAATTTAAATCCTTTATTTATATATAATAATTCATTATAAAGACCATAATTTATTATGAAGACCTTAACTTATCATAAAGACCTTAACTTATTACCTGGACATAACCAACATTAAATAATTATACAGGCTCCTCGGTAATTTCATCGAGAACGAGATTTTCCCATTCCCGTTCTCTAAGCACGATCTCAAATTCTTGAGGCGTAAGCATTGGGGAGGGAAAACGCCCAACTTCATCGATTGCAAGCCTCGGACAGGCAGTATTAACGAAAGCATCTACTTTGAACTGAAGAAGTTGATCCGGAGTGACAAGATCAATCAGAATAAGGTGTGCCTCTTTTCCATGCTTTTTAGCAAGCGCTTTCAAAGAGAAGGCCAGATTCATTCTTTCCTGCCCGTTTTTGCTCGAGACAATTATCCCGAAAACCTCCGCATCCAGAGACTTTGCAATTACTGCGCTCCGCTGGCGAAGGATTCTTGAAGGATCTACCTCGCGAACTTCCCCCGAAAAAGGATCAGCTGCAAGGACCCGCTTTTTTGTGGAGAGAGATACACCTAAAGGATGGAAATCTCCGCTTCCGATATACAGGTATTCGTCACAGACCTCATCCCTTGCTGCCGAAAAATTGCAGCCTAGTACCTGGCCTGGATATGCAAGCCTGGAATCCCCATGCCCTACTACGCAGGTCTTTCCATTTTCCCTCAGGACAGCGCAGGCCTCCGGGAGCTTATGGACATGCTGGACAGTAGTAATTAGCCCTATAACCTGCCCCTTAAGTTCAGGGACAGCCTTTTCAACAACTTCCCGAATGTCAACTGCAGAACGAGTTTCTATGAAATAGACCTTTTCGGAAAGTTTCGTATCTTCCAGCTCGGCATGCCCGAAGTGGAAAAGAATATCGACCTGCTCAAGCAAGGTTTTATCCAGGTCGCACGCCCCAAAACAAGGGTCTCCTGAGATGATAACCTCAGCCCCAGTGGCTTCTTCAACTTTTTTTGCGAGCTCCGGACCTTTTCTTTTGAGCCCCTCAGGAAACTGGAAACCTACGGTCTTTGCGTCCAGTTTATTTATTACACTGATAATGTAATCAGGCCTTAAGTCAAATGCGTCACTCGTTCCCAAAGACATTCTTGATCTCCACACCTTTCTCGCTCACATCGATTGTAACGAGGATTTTGGGCTCAATTCCGAGTTCTTTCAGTTGTAAATAGCCAGTTCCTCGCCCGATAACGGAAATTACGTCCAGAATCTCCACACCCATAGTTTTCAGGGCTTTTACGAGAGCTATCAGTGTTCCACCAGTACTGATAACGTCATCCACGATAATTACTCTGTCCCCTTTCTTGAGCCCATTTATGTAGAGAGCCCCTTTCGAATACCCTGTACTCTGAGACAGTTCCACTTCTCCTTCAAGGAAATAGGGCCGCTTTCGAACAATTGTCAAAGGAATTCCCGTTTTTAGAGAAAGGGCATTTGCTACAGGAATACCCATGGCCTCTATTGTAAGAATAGTATCAACCTTTTTAATGTCGGTAATCTGGAGAATATATTCAGCGATCTCTTCAACCATATGGGGGTCTATGGATGGTACACCATCAGAAATCGGATGGATAAAGTAATTGTATTCTCCTCGCTTGATCACAGGAGAATTAATGAGTGAGGTTTTCAGTTTTTCAAGCATGGTACTAACTCTTTTTTGGCTGTTGCGATATTTCCTGTAAGTAGTATTCCAGAGAATATTATTCTATCGTGTTTGAAGTAAATTGTTTCCCGGCGGCAGGCTAAAAACGCGAAAACTGAGGAGTCATATAGAGAAGATAGATTAACTTTAGGGAAAGACCACAGTAGTCGATATAACTTTGGTATTATGCATTATATTTGAATGCTTCCAGAAAACTGGGCAGTTTAGCTGATCCTGCCATAATAACCATACTAAACTTTATCAATGAAATAAAGACTGATAATGGGAGAATAAATTCTGCTTAGTAGACAATTCTACTGGTTCTAAGTTTCCCACTTACAGATTGCTATGGTCATATTATATTCATT
>DATMYS010000324.1:0-3303 GCA_035560835.1 Methanosarcina sp. | reverse complement strand
AGATAAAATACAATCAAAAAAGAAAATCGACCGGGATGGCCGATAATACAACTGTGGTTAGTAATAATTGATCAACTTTTAATAACTGCTGTCAATGTCTACTGTCTTTAATCAGCCATTATTTTCATCCTGTTTATTGAGAATTTCCACAGCCAGTTCCCTTAGCCTGTACTTTTGAATCTTACCGCTTGCTGTCAGCGGGAATTCATCTATAATGAATACATGCTTTGGAACTTTATAACGTGCGATCTTGCTAAAGGCGTAATCCCTGATATCGGCTTCTGTAATGTCTGCACCTTTTTTGAGAATCACAAAGGCACCCACAATTTCCCCGTATTTTTTGTCAGGGATACCCACAACCTGGACGTCTGTAATTCCAGGCATGGTAAGCAGGAGTTCCTCAATCTCCCTTGGATAAATGTTTTCCCCTCCCCGAATAATCATATCCTTAATCCTGCCTGTGATTCTGTAATAACCGTTATCGTCACAGGTTCCAAGATCTCCACTGTGAAGCCAGCCGCCTTCATCGATAACTTTTTTCGTTTCTTGAGGCATCTTATAGTAACCTTTCATTACATTATATCCGCGACAGCAAATCTCTCCTACAGTATTTGGGGGCACCGGCTCATTGGTATCGGGGTCGACAACCCTGACTTCTACACCCGGAAAACACTTACCGACAGTTTCGACTCTAAGTTCTACAGAATCGTCCACAGCAGTTTGGGTCATACCAGGGGATGCTTCCGTAAGCCCGTAAACACTGGTAATCTGATAGCAGTGCATATTATTTACGACTTTTTTCATGGCTTCCACAGGGCAGGTTGAACCTGCCATAATCCCTGTCCGAAGAGAAGACAGATCGAACAGGTCGAACATGGGATGCGTATATTCGGCAATAAACATTGTTGGCACACCGTAAAGAGCTGTACATTTCTCTTTATGGACTGCAGCAAGTACCATTAGAGGATCAAAAACCTCCAGCATAACAAGCGTTGCTCTATGGGTCAGAATGGCCATAACTCCGAGCACTATCCCGAAACAGTGGAAAAGTGGCACAGGAAAACAGAGCCTATCTACAAAGGTGAACTTCTGGCGATCTCCAATAGAAAGCCCATTGTTCAAGATATTTTTATGTGTCAACATGACTCCTTTAGGAAACCCGGTAGTCCCTGATGTATATTGCATATTGACAACATCGTCACAATCGACACTGGCCATAATCTCGCGGAGCTCGTTATCAGGATAATGGCTGCCAAGAAGCATAAGCTCGCTTGTGTTATACATACCCCGGTGCTTTTCCTGTCCTACGTAGATTATACTCTTAAGATAGGGAAAGTTTTTGCTTTTCAGTCTCCCTCTCTCAGAGGTTTTGAGCTCAGGGACCAGCTCATTCATTATTTCAAGATAATCAACGTCTCTGAAGCTATCAATCATAGCCAGGGCCTTCATATCGGACTGTTTTAATACATATTCGACCTCATGGCTCTTATAGGCAGTATTCACAGTAACAAGCACTGCTCCTATCTTTGCCGTGGCAAACATGAAGGTAAGCCAGTCAGGAACATTTTTTGCCCAGATTCCTACATGGTCTCCTTTTGTTATCCCAATAGCTAGCAGCCCTTTTGCAAGGTTATTGACCCTTTCGTTGAACTGCCCATAAGTAAAACGAAGGTTGCGGTCAGGATAAATTATAAATTCGTGGTCAGGGTCTACAGCCACCTGTTTTTCAAAGTAATCACCGAGGGACTCTTCTATAAGATGCATGGTATCAGCCTCTCACTTGTATTATAAATTATTAGGAGCTGTTGGCTTGTGAACAGAGAGATATCTCGTATGCTCTAAAATTCGGTTTGCGGGCAATAAGTCAAGCAAATTCAAATCGAGCAAGGGGAATCCGTATCCGTTTCAGCATTATCCATCGCAGGAAACATATGCGCTGTCAGAATTTCGCGGATTGAGTCAGGAAGGGGCATTGCTTTCTGGAGCTTGAAGTCATAATAAACCAGCACTGTCTGACCCTTTACCTTGAGCTCGCCTTCCTGCCACGCCTCATGCCCGACAGTAAAGGAGCTGTTTCCTATCTTTGTAATGAAAGTTCTTATCTCCACATCCGACCTGAAATACATCTGGTGAAGAAAATCAAACTCAGTCCTAACAAGAATCAGGTGCCATACCTCAGGGCTAAGATCAAGATCCGGTGAAAAAAGCCGGAATACGGAGTTTCTTCCAATTTCGAACCAGACCGGGAGGACAGTATTATTCACATGTCCAAGCCCGTCTATGTCCCCAAAGCGCGGACTAACAATTGTACTGAACATTTTTGATTCCTTAACTCTCAAGTACTTGTGTTTAATTTCTCAAATATTGAGTTTCCAGCCAGCTGAAATTAAGTGTTCATTCTCTCCTCTGCCTGACTGCGACTTTACAGAGGAGCATAGACCACAGCTAGAATTTTTGCGTCCTCTTTCCCTGCTGCATGGACATCATGCGGGATAATAGAGTCATAGTAAATGCTGTCTCCGGCGCTTAGCCTATGGATGTCCTTTCCGTAGAAGATCTCGATTTCCCCAGACAGGACATAAATGAACTCCTCTCCTTCGTGAGAAGAGATCTTGTGGCTTTCCTCGGGAGACGGATGAATATCAATAATGAAAGGCTCCATGTTGCGGTCTGCTTTATCGGAGGCAAGGGAATAAAATTCAAGAGCACTCTTCCTGGGTTTCTCAGTCTTCCCCGAAAAACGGACTACGTTCTCTGATAGCCCTGCCCTGACAATTACAGGTCCGCTCTGGGGCATATCGTCCAGAAAAGTACCGAGACGGACGCCTAAAGCCCGGGCAATCTTTAAAAGAGGTGTTAAGGAAGGAACCAGGGCCCCGTTTTCTAGCTGCTGGATTAACTCCTCGCTGCTCTGACTGGCTTCAGCCAGTTCTTCAATGGTCATTTCCCTGGCTTCTCTAAGCTGGCGTATCTTACTACCGACACGGTTCTCTTCTGACATTATCACATTCCTCACGAATATTTTAAGGTAGCAGACCCGGCAAAAATATAAACCAGAGTCCTGTTAATTGCCTAGAAGGCTTATCTCTTTTGTATCTATCTATTATAAAAAAATATCTTTAATGGGTACTCCTATTATAAAGCTACTATGATAAAGATCACGCTAAGTTATTAAGTGCAGCTTGGAACTATTATATAAAGGAAAAGTAAATAGGACCTGTCGAAAGTAACTCTTGAAAACCGAGTAATTTTTTGCATGATATTTATTTTTGTTTTATATCTCTTGAATATGAAACATGTAGC